>NZ_JBHXRM010000004.1:183441-266246 GCF_042716895.1 Streptomyces sp. NPDC058653
CCCAAAACCCCCTCGGGGCTTTTTTCACCACACCGGCGCCTAAGTAAAAATTTGGGGGGTATGCCGCGCCCGTTGTGGTGGCGGCCGCCCCGCCAACCCACACCCCCGGGTCCTGTCGCATGGGCCCGCTCGACCCTCTCGGCCCGGCATGTCCTGGGGCTGTCGTCGCCCAATCGGTACGTCAGGAGGCTGGGTTCAAGGGCGCCAAGGATGTCGGGCGTCATGGATTCGAACCTTGAGCTGGCCGCTGAAGCGGGCGATCCAACCGCGATGCGGATGTTCGGCAAATACCTTTTTCACGGGCCCGACCAGAAGCAAGACTCGGCCGGCCGATGGCTTCCTGCTGCGGTGGAAGCCGGAGACGCCGAGGCAATGGACAACCCTCATTGTTTTCTACTGGTATAAGTCCAGAATGAGGCGCCCTCATGGTCAGAACGAGGAGACCGCTTCAGGGTTCTGGCTTCGGCGAGCTGCGGATTACGTCGGCAAGACGTTGAACTTCAAGACCAGGCTCGGGGATCAACTTGACAGTGGGCGGTTGAAGATCCTCGATGACGTCAAGTGCACACACGTATGTGGCACAGGGGGCGACGTTTTCATCGCTGAGTACCTCCGCGTGGAGGAGTTGAAGCGCCAAGGGTTCGGCTGGGCAACAATCACTTCGCCCGGCAAGAAGAAGCTGCAACAAAGAGGGGTCCAGAAATTGGAGCTCTGGTGAGGGTGGATCATGTGACCGACTTCTGGGGCATCATCGGGTCGAATCCCGCTCAGTCGGGAGACGATGTGCGGTCAGCTCTCGATCGGGTCTCCGGGCGACTTGATGGGCTGGATGCGACCGATTTGGTCAAGTTCTCCGAAGAACTGCGTGGGGCTCTTTATGGGATTGACAGGCGGGAGCTGGCGGAGATCCCAGTGGTGTTGGCGGTTGGCTTGGAGCTGCCGCAAACAAGCGACCACTTCCTGTATTCGCGTTGCGGGTGCATCTTGGCTGGCAGGGGTGCGTACGATGCGGCCTTGAGATCGGCCTCAGAGTTTACGTGTTTCGTCAGACCATTTTTCCAGGCCGCAGAGGGTCTTCTCTATCTCGCTCCTAGTGTTTACGAGAGGAAAGTCGGCAGGGAAATGCGGGCGGTCGAGCGGGACGTCGACGGCACCACGAGTCTTCTCGTGGGGCCGTCGGCCGGGCGTGGCCGAGGAGTTCCTGATGACGCATCACCCCCCGTCGTCCCCCGGGCCCGCACCCGACTCGGCCTCGGAGGACCGGCCTGGATCCACGATCACCCCGGCGGGGCCGCGCAGCGCGCCCGACTTGATGACGCGGATGCGCAAAGCAGCGAGAAACCTCCGCGCTTGGGGCTCCAGGAGTGCCGACGACACTCCAGACGCGCCATCGGCGAAAGCGGAAGATTACGGCTTGCGGCGTGCTAGTCGGCCAATCCCTCGGCGCGGCGGGGGCGTCGGCGTACCCTTTCGATTTTTGGGGTCAGGAGGAATTCGGCCCTGTCGGTTCTCAGATGCTGGCGGGGCGGGCTTTGCGGACCGTGGTTTCGCGGATCGCGCCGTAGAACTGCTCGCCGTGGTAGGTCCACGGCAGTGCGTTCACATAACCGTCCACCAGCCGGAACTGCTCCAGTGCCGCGTCGTACCGCCCCTGCCGGAACAGGAAGTAGGCGAGCAGATGGCGCAGTTCCGCGAGGCGTGGGTGGTCGGCCGGGGCGGCTGCCGCGTCGGCGAGGGCGGCGTCGACGAGCGACGTCAACTCGGTGCTCCGATAGGCCGACGCCTTCACCGTGGTGTCGAGGTGGGCTTCGAACCACGCGATGAGCGGAAAGGCCGACATCAGACTCCCCAGCGGTGCGTTCGCCGCCGCGCGTGCCGCGAACGCGTGGGCCAGTTCGTCGGACCCCCGCCACTTCGCGCACCAGTACTGGAGGGCGCTGAAGTGGGCCTCGAAGTGGTGTGGGGCGCGGGCCGTGACCTCTGCCCACAGACGATCCATGTCCGCGTGCGGGTAGCCGAGCCCGAGCGCCGTCCAGATCTCGGTGATGTACGGAGTTGGGTCGTGGGGGTTCAGCGCGGCGGCCCGCGCGATGTCCTGGCGTGAGCGGTGCAGAGTCCGGTGGAAGCCGTCGGCCTGTTCGCGGCTGGTGCGCGACGCGCTCTGGGCACCCCGCATCCGCCACGCCAGTGCCACCGTGGCGCGAGCCCGTACGACCGCCGCATCCGGGTCGTCCTGGCGGGCCTTCTCCCAGGCGAGGAGCCAGCTCTCGTCCGCCCCGATGTCGCTGAGTCTCTCCGCGTACATCGAACGGCGTTCCCAGTCCGTCCCGGTGTCCGCGAAAAGCTCGGCGGCCGGCCGCCAGTCACCGGACCGGGCCGCCATGAGGGCGGCTTGCAGTTCGGGCTCGGGGGGTCCGGCCAACTCTTTGTCCAGCTGGGCTACGGGAAGTAGACCCAGTCTGATGGAGCGCGCGGACTGTCTGGGATTGCCGGAGGCGATCACGGAGTCGTAGCGACGAGTCTTGAACCAGTAGTAGATGACGACCGCGCCCACGATCATGGGGAGATACCGAAGCATGGGGTCCTCTCGGTGGCGATCGAGGGGACGGGCGTCCACGGGACGCCTTCTCCCCACGACGGAAGGTCATGTCCTCCGGAAAGGGACATGGAAGGCGTGGGGGAGGGCGACTGTGGGGGATGGTGAGTATCCCGTACCGGGCGTCGGCACCGCAATGGATCTAGGACTTGTCCGGTTGATCATGTCGCTGGTCAGGGTGCGAGTGTGGCCGAGACGAGCGTGAGCAACGAGACCAGCAGCATGGTTCGCCTGTGGGGCGAGCCGTGAGGAACCGACCACCGGATGCGTCCGGGTGAGGTGTTCACGGCGGACGGCGAACCGGATGTTGGCGGTCTGGGACTGGCCGTCGGCCGGCTCCCGACGCATGAGCAGCCGGTCGCCAACCTCACCCGGAAGGGCGCCCAAGGGGTGATCGATCAACGCGCCATCGCCGAAGTCACGGTCGCGGTCGACGCGCTGACCACGCCCACCCCCGCCGGACCACGCCCACCCCCGGCAGGACCTACACGCCGACCGGTCCCGAGTTGCTGAACACGTCCAACCAGGCAGTGATCCTGGGGAACGTACTCCGTCGACCCACCGAGAGCGTCGATGTGCCGCTCTAGACCCCGTCAGCCCGGGCCCCGCCCGCCCCGGCCCCGCCCGCCCCATCCGCCCGGCCGGTGAGTTCGCGTGCGCGGCGGACCGTCGCCGCGTCGACCATCGCGCCACCGCTGTCGCGGAATACACCGTCGCCCGCGCCGACGCGCCGCTCGAAGAGGTCCAACAGGGCGTGTGCGTCGGCCAGTTCGTCCGGGGCGACGCCGAACACCTCGTTGGCGACGGCGACCTGGACCGGGTGGATACAGGCGCGCCCCTGGAAACCGAGACCGCGCAGCCGCAGACTCGACGCGCGGAACGCCTCGGGGTCCGAGGTGTGCACCGAGACGGGCGCCACCGCCGAGACGAGACCGCGCGCGGCCGTGTGCGCGACCGTCAGCCCGCGTGCCCAGTCGAGCAGGTCGTCCCCGGCGCCGGAATCCGGTGTCATCCGCAGATCCGCCCGTAGGTCGACCTCGCCCAACTGGAGGTGCCGTACGCCGGGGCGGCCCGCTGTGTCACCGAGGGAGAGCAGCCCGGTGGCGCTCTCGATCAGCAGCCCCAGCGCGACCGTCGTGTCCGCGACCAGTGCCAGCAACTCGTCGAGGTCCGCCCCGGCGGTCGCCTTCGGCACCCACAGCCCGTCGACGTGTCCGTCTGCCAGTAGCGCGCGGGCGTCGTCCCGGCCGCGGGCGCCCTCGTTGATCCGTACCCACAGCTCGGGCGCCTCGCCGGCTTCGGCGGCGCGCTCCCGGGCGAAGGTGACGGCGGCGGAGCGTGCCTCGTCCTTCCGCGCCGGCGCCACGGCGTCCTCCAGATCGAGGATCAGCGCGTCCGCCCCGGAGCGCGGCGCGGCACGCAGAAAGCGGGGCTGGTCGGCGGGTACATACAGATGGGAGCGGGGCGGCTGACCGGGCACGGAGACTCCTTACACATCATGAATCAGATGATGCATTTTCCATGACGATGATGTAGCTTGCGACTCACCATACTTCAAGTCCGAGTGCCGTGTGCGGAAGTGGGCATGCGCCCGGACGTGGGACCCGGACTCGTAACTACGGGAGGACCGCGGCGTGTTCGAAGCCGACAGCGTGACGATTACCGTGCTGGTCGAGAACCAGGTGGACATGCTGCTGCCCGACCAGGCCAGCCCCACCGGGGGTGACGGCGGGGGAGTGGACGACCACTGCGTCTCCCGGTACGGACTCATCGAGCATTTCGATCCCAAGCGCGTCCCGCCCCAGGCGGAGAACGGCATCAGCTTCCTGGTCGAGGCCGTACGGGGCCGGCACAGCGTGCGTGTCCTGTTCGACGTCGGCCTCACCGGCACCGTCCTCGAACACAACATGCGGGTGCTCGGCGTCGACCCCGCCTCCGTCGACCATGTCGTGATCAGCCATGGCCACCCCGACCATTTCGGTGGAATCCACCGCTTTCTCGACCTCGCCGGGCGCCGTATCCCGGTCGCCACCCACGCCGACGCGGAACTGCCGCGCTACGCGGTCATGGGAGACGGCCGCACCTCCTCCGTCTACAACGCGGCGTTCCGGTTCGGCGAGGTGGAGAGGTCCGGCGGCGTACCCGTACTGACCCAGGACTCCCTCGATCTCGGCTGCGGTGTGCACACCACCGGTGTGATCCCCCGGAAGGTCGCCTTCGAGGCGGGCGCCGCACCGGCGTTCAAGCCCGGCGACCCCGGCCTCTACCAGGTCTCGGCGGAGGGCAAGCTGCGCCGAGACGAGGTCATGGACGAGATGGGCCTGGTGATCGACGTACGCGGCGCCGGGCTGGTCGTCCTCACCGGCTGCGCGCACGCCGGTGTCGTCAACACGATCGAGCAGGCACGCGCCGTGTGCGGGCCCAAGCCCGTCCGCGCCGTGATGGGCGGCTTCCACCTGGGCTTTCCCACCACCCCGGCGGAGAACGTCGCCCTGACCGCCGCCGCCCTTCGCGAGCTGGAGGTCGCGACCGTGATGCCGATGCACTGCAGCGGACTGAGCACCCATACGCGGCTGTCCACCGACATGACCGCCAACTATGTGCAGCCCGCGGTCGGCACCGTGCTGCGCTTCGGCCGCTGATGGCCGGCGACCTGCGGGGCATCCGGGTGATCGCGGTCGAGCAGGCCGTGGCCGCCCCCCTGTGCACCCGCCATCTGGCCGACCTCGGAGCCGAGGTCGTCAAGATCGAGCGGCCCGGCGGCGGCGACTTCGCCCGCGGTTACGACGAGAGCGTGCACGGTCTGTCCAGCCACTTCGTCTGGCTCAACCGGGGCAAGCGCAGCGTCGTACTGGACCTGAAGACCGACCCGGGACGGCTCGCGCTGCGCCAACTGCTCGCCGGCGCCGATGTGCTGGTCTGCAATCTGGCACCCGGCGCGCTGGATCGGATCATCACCGACGAGGCGCTGGCGGAGCTCAACCCGCGCCTGGTCCGCTGCTATCTGTCCGGATACGGGCCCGCTGGCCCCTACGCCGGCCGCAAGGCGTACGACGCGCTCGTCCAGGGCGAGGCCGGCACGATCTCCGCCACGGGCACGCCCGAGACCCCGGCCAAGCCCGGCGTCTCCCTGGCCGACCTGGCCGGCGGGTCGTACGCGCTCGGCGCCGTCACCTCCGCCCTGTACGCGCGCGAACGGACCGGCCTGGGGCAGCGGATCGACGTCGCCCTGTTCGACGTACTGCTGGAGTGGATGAGTCCGCTGCTCCTGGCCGAGCTGCACTCGGGGTCGGCGCCCCCGCCGGCCGGACTGCGGCACGCCAGCATCGCGCCGTACGGCCCCTACACGACGGCCGACGGCCAGGACGTGCTGATCGCGGTGCAGAACGAGGGACAGTGGCAGCGGCTCTGCCGCACCGTGCTGGCCGACCCGGCGCTGCTGGCCGACCCGGACTTCGGCTCCAACACCGCCCGGGTACGGCACCGTGAACGTACCGAACGGGCGGTGCAGGCCCGGCTGATCACCCTGTCCACCGCCGAGGTCACCGCCCGGCTCGAAGCGGCGGACGTACCGCACGCGCGGCTGAACCAGATCGCCGACGTACTGGCCCATCCGCAGGCCGAGGCCGCCGGACGCTGGTCCGAGGCGACGCTGCCTGACGGGCGGGCGGTCCGCGTGGTCACCTCACCGCTGCACCGCACACCGGAACCGCCGGGCGGCCGGCGGGTGCCGGGGCTCGGGGAGCACACCGCGGAGGTACTGGCCGAACTGGGCCTGACCGAGGCGGACATGACGCAACGGGAGCCGGCCGGCTGAGGCGCGGCGGCCCTTCGGCCTCCCCGGTCCCTGGCGCGCGCTGGGGACCGGGGAGCCGCCCGTCCGGCGTCCGGCGCGGCGCCGCTCAGTCGTTGTCGACGTCGAACGGGTCGGCCACCGGACGGCCCGTCAAGTGCTTGCCCAGCGCCAGGAAACTGCGCGAGAGGTGCCACTCCGTGGCCTTCGCCAGCGCGTCCCCGTCGCCGAGGCGGGCGGCGGCCAGCATGGAACGGTGCTCGTTGGAGGTCTCGTCGGCCCGGTCGTGGAGAACCTGGAGCACGTCCCAGGGGAACTTCTGCCAGAGCTGGTCGATCTCCGCGGCCAGCCCCTCGTTGCCGCACTTGGCGTAGAAGAGGAAGTGGAACTGGTAGTTGGACGCGTTCAGCCGCGCCCTGTCCCCCTCCTCGGCCGCCTGCTCCATGTCCGTCACCAGCCGCTCGGCGAGGTCGATGTCCAGCGGGGAGAGCCGCCGGGCGGCCCGCTGCATCGCGTACGGCTCCACGAGACGCCGCAGCAGGTAGACGGTCTTGACCTGCTCGTAGTCGGCGTCCGCGACCCGTACGCCCTTGTGCGGCTCGCCGACCAGCACACCCTCGGCCTCCAGCAGCCGCAGCGCCTCGCGGACCGGGGTGATGCTGGTGTCGAACATCGCCGCGAGCACGTCCTGCTGGATACGGCTGCCCCGGGGCAGCTCACCCTCGCTGATCATCCGCCGCAGCTCGGTCGCGATGCGGTCCCGTTTGGTCGGTGCCTTCGCCGGCTTCGGCACTGTCTTGGCGACGCGCTTGGGTACGACGCCGTCAGTCGTGGCGGTCTTGGTTCGTCGGGACTGCGGCGGCATGTCGTGGTCCTTCTGTCGTGGCGCTCGGCGAGCGGTGGGGAGCGTGCGGGGTGCGGTCGGCGGGCCTGACGAGTGTCCCATCGAACGGAACGAACCGTCCGGCACGGGCAGTTGAGGAGGTGTCTCAGTCCGGGGGCGCCGTGCCGATCCCGTCGTGGAAGGTGGCGAGCGCGGCGGCGAAGGCCGCCGGCTCGTCCAGATAGGCGACGTGCCCGGCGCCGGGCACCACGGCGGCGGTACCGCCGAGCCGTCCGGCGAGCGCGTCGGCCGCGCCGGCGGCAACCCGGTGGTCGCGCGCCCCGCGCAGCACCCGGCAGGGGAGCGCGAGCGGGGTCGCCGAGGTATGGGCGCGCCAGCCGAGCGTGGCGCGCAGGGAGTCCAGCAGCACCTCCGGCCGGGTGCCCGCCATCGCGTGGCGCAGCAGGTCCCGGTGGCCGGGGTCGGCGGACAGGAGCGTGCTGTCGACGTAGGCGCGGGCGAAGTCGGCGACCCCGTCACGCTCCAGGGCGGCCCGGGTGTCCGCCGGCCTGCGGGCCGCCTCGGCGCCGTCGGCCGGGGGGAATCCGACCAGCGTCAGCGAACGCACCCGCTCCGGATGCCGCTCGGCCAGGGCGAGCGCGACGAGTGCGCCGAGCCCGGACCCGACGACGTCGACGGCTCCGGTTCCGTCGTAGGCGGCCAGGGCCACGCCCACCGCCCCGTCCACGGTGAACGGCTCGGCGGCGCGTGCCCCGTGACCGGGCAGGTCGAGCGCCTCCAAGTGCCGCCCGCCCGCGCCGAGATGGTCCAGCGCGGGCCCCCAGGTCGCGGCGGAGCCGCCCCAGGTGTGCAGCAGGAGAAGAGGGGTCGCCCTCGTGGTCATAGGCACCTCACACCAAGATGATGCATTTTCCAGTTTCTGAAGTATAGCTATTGCGTGTCAGGCATCTTAGACCCAGAATCCCGTCTATGACCACGATCAAATCGGTAGGCCGAGCCGTACCGGCCGACGACGGAAACGACACCCGGGCCGCCGTTGGCGCCGGTGCCGGCTCCGGCGCCACGGTGCTGCTGGACGGGCTGACCATGCGATTCGGTGAGCGCACGGTCTCCAAGGACATCAACCTGACCATCGGCGCCGGCGAGGTGCTCTCCATCGTCGGCCCGTCCGGCTGCGGCAAGACCACCCTGCTCCGCGCGGTGGCCGGCCTCATCCCGCCCGCCGAGGGCGCGGTCCGTATCGACGGCCGCGCGGTGGACGGCACCCCGGACGGCGTGGCCATGGTCTTCCAGCACTTCGGCCTCTTCCCCTGGAAGACGGTCGAGTCGAACGTCGCCTACGCGCTGCGCGTGCGGGGGACGGGCAAGAAGGAGGCCCTCGACCGGGCGCGGGAACTGATCACCCTCGTCGGGCTCTCCGGCTTCGAGAAGTCGTATCCGCACCAGCTGTCCGGCGGTATGCAGCAACGCACGGGCCTGGCCCGGGCACTTGCCGTGCGCCCCCGGCTGCTCCTCATGGACGAGCCCTTCGGCGCGCTGGACGCGCAGACCCGCGAGGTGCTCCAGTTCGAACTCCTGCGCATCTGGCAGGACCACCCCGTGACGATGCTGTTCGTCACCCACTCGATCGACGAGGCCGTTCTCTTCGGCAACCGGATCGCCGTACTCAACGGCCGGCCCAGCGGGGTCGCCGAGCTGATCGACGTACCGCTCCCGCAGGACCGGGACCGTTCCGTACTGGCGACACCGGAGTTCCTGGCGATCCGCGAACGCGTCTGGTCGCTCGTCATGAACGCCGAATCCGGCCGCTGACCGACCACCCGCCCACCGCCCCGCCCGGCACACGGCCCGCGCGCCCCGCCGACGCACCCACCCCACGCACCGCCACACCCACCCTCAGCCCAGCCGTGCACCGTCGCGCGGAAGAAGAAGGAGCAATTCCCATGAACGTTCCGCGGCGCAGGTCCGCCCTGGCCGGTGCGGCCACCGTCCTCGCCCTCGTCGGCGTTCTCGCCGGCTGCGGTGACGGCGCCTCCGACACGGCGGCGGGTTCCGCCCCGGGCGGCGGCGGCAAGATGACCATCGGCGTGCCCGGCATACCGCCCATCTTCCTCAACACCGTGATGTACGTGGGCGAGAAGCAGGGCTTCTTCAAGGACCGCGGTCTCGATGTGACCCTGCGCCCGCTCACCACCGGCGCCGACGTCGGCCGCGCGGTGCAGAGCGGCGAGATCCAGGGCGGCATCATCGGCACCCCGGGCGCCGTCGCCCTGCGGGCCACCGGCGGCTCGGTCGTCTCCGTGATGGGCTTCCCCAAGCCGACCTATCTGCTGGCCAGCACCGACCCGGGCATCAACACCTGTGAGGCGGTCAAGGGCAAGACGGTCGCCGTGGACGCGGTCGGCGCCCCGAAGGCCCTCGCCCTGGCCGGCATGCTCAAGAGCTGCGGACTCGGCCCCAAGGACGTCAGCACCATCAACGTGGGCGGCCCGCCGACCGTCGACGCGCTGGTGGCCGGGCAGGTCAAGGTCGCCGTACTGCACCCGGACGAACTCGCCACCGTCCAGGAGAAGATCAAGCCCGGCACGGAGGCCAAGGAGATCATGACGCTGGCCGGCGTCGACCCGCTGGAGCACTACACGGTGCTCGTCGCGCCCAAGAGCGCGCTGGAGGGCGCGGCCCGCGAGCAGTGGGTCGATCTGGTCGCCGCGGTACGCGAGTCCGTCGCGTACATGAACGACCCGGCCAACCTCAAGGAGGTCGCGGGCGTGGCCGCCGGTCTCACCAAGGAGCCTTCGAGCGTCACCGAGGCGGCGCTGCCGAAGTTCCTCTCGCTCGGAGTCTGGCCCAAGACCGGTGACGGCCTGGACCGCGCGGCCGTCGAGCACACCATCGAAGGCGCCGTCGCCGCGGGCAACGTCCCCAAGCAGAAGGCGCCGAGTTACGACGACATGGTCGACCCGTCCGTGTTCGCCGACGCGACGGGCAAGTGATGGGTACGCCCCCGGCCACCCGCCCGGCGGCCGGCTCCGTGCCACCGGCCACGTCCGAGCCGCCGCTCGGGGCCGTGCCCCCGCAGGGCCCGAGCCGCCCGCGTCAACTGACCGCCGGTGTCAGGCGCCGGCTGGTCCCGCTCGCGATCTCCGCCGCCGGTCTGCTCGTCGGCCTCGGCCTCTGGCAGTGGGCCGGCCGGCGCGACCCGGTGCTCTTCGCCACCCCTGGGCGCTCCCTGTCGGCACTGGCCACCCTCACCGAGGACGGCACGCTCCCGAGCGCGCTGCTCTCCTCGGGCCGGCTGCTCGTCGTGGGACTCGCCCTCGCGATCGTCGGCGGAGTCGGCTTCGGCCTGCTGCTCTCCCGGGCCCGGCTGCTGCGCAGCAGCACCGACTGGCTGCTGTTCGCCCTCCAGTCCGTCCCGATCGTGGCCCTGGCCCCGCTGATCCTCTCGGCGTTCGGCTTCGGACTGCCCGCCAAGACGCTGGTGGTCTTCCTGACAGCGGTGTTCCCCATCGCCGTCAACACCGCGGAAGGAGCACACCGGGTGCCGGCCACGCTGCTCGAAGTCGCCCGCACGTTCCGCAGCAGCGAGTGGCGGATCTGGAAGGACGTCCTGCTGCCGCACACCGTGCCGTACGCCATGACCGGCGTACGCCAGGGCATCGCGATGGCCTTCGTCGGCACCCTCGCCGCCGAGTTCTTCCTCAACGCCAGCGGCGTGGGCGGGCTGTTGCTCGCCGCGAGCACCCGGTTCGACTCGGCCACCGTGCTCGGGCTGACCCTGCTGGTGTCGGTCCTCGCCGTCGCCCTGATGGGCTGCGGCCGGGCCGTGGAGGGCTACTTCGCACGGTGGCGGGAGGCGAAGTCATGACCCCGGAGACGATGACCGACGCGACCACCCGGACACCCGCCCCCGAGCCCGCCCGGACCCGGACGAGGCCCCGGCGCGCCGACCGCGGGGACCGCCCCGTCGGACGCCGCGCCGACGTCCTCGGGAAGCTGACCGTCGCCGCCCTCGTCCTGGCCGTCTGGGAACTCTCCGTACGGCTGTGGCTGCCCGACTACCTGCCCACCCCCTCCGGTGTCGCCGGCACCGCCTGGCCGACCCTCACCTCGTCGGACTTCGGTACGGCGCTGGGCGAGACCCTCGGCGGAGTACTGCTCGGCCTGCTCATCGGCTGCGTCGCGGGCACCGCACTCGGCCTCGCCGTCGGACGGGTGCCGTGGCTGCGCCACCTCACCTCGCCGTACGTCAGCGGTCTGTACGCCATGCCGATGCTCGCGATCGTCCCGATGGCGACGATCTGGCTGGGCTACTCCAGCGACACGCGGTTGGCCGTCATCGCCCTCTCGGCGTTCCTGCCGTGCGTGGTCAGCACCGGCGACGGCGCCCGGAACATCCCCCTCCAGCTCTCCGAACTCGCCCAGATGCTCGGGCTGTCACGCCCCCGGGTGGTGATCGACGTGACGCTGCCCGCCACGCTCCCCTTCGTCGTCGCGGGCGTCCAGGTCGCCGTCGGACGGGCCCTGGTCGGCGCGGTGGCGGTGGAGTTCCTGGCCAGCCTGCCGGGCCTGGGCACGTTCATCCTCACCAACGCCCGTTCGTTCGACCAGGACGCGGCGTTCGTCGCCGTCCTCGTGCTGGCCCTGCTCGGCATCGCCGCGCGCACCGGGACCGAGGCGGCGCTGCGCCGCCTCGCGCCCTGGCATCTGCACGTCAACCGCTGACGCCCGAGCGGCCGGAAGACCCCGGACCACACAGACGCGGACACAGCCCACACAGCCCACAGCCCACACAGCCACAGCCACAGCCACATACACAGGCGCAAGGAGCGAGAAATGCCCGACCACGGCGACGACGCACGGCCGCTGCGGACCGAGATCGTCCACGGCATGCGGGTCGAGTGGGACGTGCCCGTCGAGATGGACGACGGGATCGTCCTGCGGGCAGACGTGTTCCGCCCGGTGACCGACGGACCGGTGCCGGTGATCATGACCTACGGCCCCTACGCCAAGGGGCTGCCCTTCGAGCGCGGTTACCCCAGCGCGTGGGAGGCCATGGCACGGGACCATCCCGACACCGTGACCGGCACCTCGAACACGTACCAGAACTGGGAAGTCGTCGACCCGGAGAAGTGGGTGCCGGACGGCTACGCGTGCGTGCGCGTCGACTCGCGGGGGACCGGCCGCTCACCGGGCCGTGTCGACCCGTTCTCGCCGCGCGAGACCCGCGACTTCCACGACTGCGTCGAATGGGCGGGCACCCGCGACTGGAGCAACGGCCGCGTCGGGCTCAACGGCATCTCCTACTACGCGATGAACCAGTGGCAGGTCGCCTCCCTGCGGCCCCCGCACCTGGCCGCCATCTGTCCCTGGGAGGGCGCGTCGGACTTCTACCGCGACGGCTCCTACCAAGGAGGCATCCGCTCCACCTTCTGGGACCACTGGTACGACATGCAGGTCAAGACCGTCCAGTACGGCGTCGGCGAGAGCGGCGGGCGCAACCCGAACACGGGGCAGCTCATCTGCGGCGACGACATCCTCGACCCGGCCGAACTGGCCAAGAACCGCACCGACCTGGGCGCGGACATCGCCGCGCACCCGTTCTTCGACGCGTACCACCGCGACCGGTCGGCCGACTGGGACGCCATCGACGTACCCGTCCTCAGCTGCGGCAACTGGGGCGGACAGGGCCTGCATCTGCGGGGCAACGTGGAGGGCTTCGTACGGGCCGCGTCCGGCGCCAAGTGGCTGGAGATGCACGGACACGCGCACTGGCCGCTCTTCTACACCGACTACGGCGTCGACCTCCAGAAGAGGTTCTTCGACCGCTATCTGAAGGACGAGCCCAACGGCTGGGAGGACCGATCACCGGTCCAGCTCCAGATCCGGCACGTCGACGCGACCTTCACCGAGCGCGGCGAGGACGCCTGGCCGCTGCCGTCCACGCGGTGGACGAAACTCCATCTGGACGCGGCCGGTTCGTCCCTCGCCGCGGAGATGCCGACCGCCGGGGCAACGGCGGAGTTCACCGCACTCGGCGACGGCGTGGAGTTCAGCACCCCGCCGCTCACCGAGGAGACCGAGATCACCGGCCCGCTGGCGGCCAGGCTGTACGTCTCCAGCAGCACCACCGACGCCGACCTGTTCCTCGTCGTACGGGTCTACTCGCCGGAGGGCGAGGAAGTCGTCTTCCAGGGGGCACTGGACCCGCACACCCCCGTCGCCCAGGGCTGGCTGCGGGCCTCGCACCGCCGGCTCGACCCCGAACTGACCACCGCCCACCGGCCGTACCACCGCCACGACCGGGCCGAACCGCTGGAGCCGGGCGAGGTGTACGCACTCGACATCGAGATCCTGCCGACCTGCCTCGTCATCCCGGCCGGCTACCGGATCGGGCTCCAGGTACGCGGCAAGGACTACGTCTACCCCGGCCCCAGCGCCCGGCTGTCCAACCTGAAGAACGACCTCACCGGGTGCGGACCGTTCCTCCACAACGACGACCGCGACCGGGTGGCGGGGACGTACGACGGCCGGACCACGGTCCACACGGGCGGCGAGCACGACTCGTACCTGCTGCTCCCCGTCATCCCGCCCACTCGACGCGGACAGCGCACACCCTGAACTCCGGCACGCGGGAGGCCGGGCCGAACGCCGGGCTGGCGGAACGCATGAAGGCGGTGTCCACGCGGACGGCATCGGTGACCCGCGCGGACGCGACCGCCCGGCGGCGCAACAGCACGCGGGAAGACCGCGTAGAAGGGGATGACGGCCAACGCGGGGCGTCCAGTACCTGAGGCGTCGCGGCGGCCGTCAGGGCGATGGTCACCGCCAGGGCGCCGATGTCCAGGTGCGGAGCTTGCCGTAGTAAAGACCTGCGTCCATGGGGTATGGAAGCTGGGAGGGGGCGGAACCCGCCGCCATTCTGCGCAATTCCTGCCGCAGAAGCCGGGAGGCCGACAGACGACACGCTTCCCCGACTAGCGAAAGGTGCGCGCACTGGACCGACATGTCCGAAACCGCCCGTGCCGCAGTCCTCCAGCGCACACACTCGCGCGACCAGGTCGCTGAGACGGAAGCCCGAACAAGAGTGGGTCCCGGCCCGAGCTCTATTGATGGTGATGCTGTGTCATGAATCAGAGCCGAAGAGCGGGATGGTGGGTGGCGGCGGGGCAAGTACCGCGCGAAGGCTGTTGAGCTCTGCCCGCCATCGTCTCGCGTCATCTGGGTCGACCCAGTTCGCGGCCAGTCCGGACTCGTCGCCGACGACGCGGGAGAGGGCCTCGTCGGCGAGTATCCGAAGATCGGCGGGGAAGACCGGCATCGGTGTTTCGGGGCCGTAGGACAGGTCGGCGGGGTCCCCGTCCTGGCATTGCGCCGCGATCAACGCGGCGGCTGCCACTGCCTCCTCCGCCTCCACAAGGTAGCCGGTGGCGTCGGCGGTGCGCGTGAGGACACCTCGGATCAGGGCTTCGCACTCCTCGGGCCCGGCGTTGTCCAGAGCGTCGGCGAAGTCCGCGGCTGTGTCGTTGTCGAAGGGGCCGGTGTTCCAGGTGCCCATGCTGATCTCCTTGCGAAGGTCTCGCGGGATCCTCGCATCAGTCACTGACAACACGGTTACGGGGAGCATCTTGATCCGGTCGGCACGCCTTTCGACAACACCCCGGTTCCGTGCGGGTGATGACGGCACTGAGGCTGCGGCCGGAGCCTGCGGAGATGGGGGAGGCCGCCTCTCCCTTTGAGGGCATCGAGCCACTACGGCATCCGTCGCCCCCGGCGCTGTCCTCGGTCTCCCAGGTCCGCGTCGCGGAACACGGATGTCGGCCGCCCCGGGGCACCGGCAGAATCCCGCCGTTCCGCCCAACTGCCCGCCGCTGAAACCGGCGCTCGCCTCGACGGCGAGTGTTCCGGCGGTGGTCAGGCCTTGCGCGGCGGCCCGTCGCGGAGGCGATCGTCGGGTTGGGGACCGTAGCGCATCAGACGGGTCGGGACAGTGATGCGTCGGGCGGCAGGGGGGTCGGAGCCCTGGTGGCTCAGGCGGTCGATGAGGAGCCGTGCGGCCTGTCGGCCGATTTCGTCGGCGTCGTACGAGACGAGCGTCAGTGGGAGGCCGAGGATGTCGGAGAGGTCGAAGTCGTCGAAGCCCGCCAGAGGCAGAGTGGTGCCGGCCTTGTGGAGGGCTCGGATCGCGCCCTGGCTGATGCGGTTGTTCGTGCAGAACAGCGCTGTGGGGCCCTCGGGAAGGCCGAGGAGTTCGAGGACCGCGCGCTCGGCCGTCGCGGCGTCGACAACGCCCTGCCGTATCAGGGCGTTGTCCGGTTCCACGGCGGTTTCCTCGTGTGCCGCCCAGAATCCGCGCAGGCGCTCCGCCCCCGTGTACAGCGCCGGCGGGTTGCCGAGGAAGGCGATGCGGGTGTGCCCTTCTGCCAGAAGGCAGGCGGTCGCCTCGCGCGCGCCGTGGAAGTCGTCGACCAGCACACAGTCGGTGTCGAGCCCGGCGGGTGGTCGTGCGGCGAGGACGACCGGGACGTGGCGCATGGCATCAGCCAGGTGCTGCTGCCGGCTGCCGGCGGGGACGACGACGAGCCCTTCGACCCGGTGGTCGACAAGGCTGTCGACAAGACCGGGCTCGCGGTCCGTCCGGTCGCCGGTGTTGCTGAGGACCATCCGGAAGTCGTGTTCGGTGAGGACTTCCTGGACCCCGAGAGCGAGACGCGAATAGAACGGGTTGGCAAGGTTGGTGACAACGAGACCGATCATTCCGCTGCCACCGAGCCGCAGGCTGCGCGCGGTCTCGTTGCGGCGGTAGCCGAGACGGTCGACCGCGGCGAAGACCCGTTCGCGGGTGGCTTCGGAGACCCCGGGATCGTTCTTGATCACCCGCGAGACCGTCATGGCGCTGACCTTCGCGAGTTTGCCGACGTCATGCATCGTCGGCCCGCCCCCTCGGCGCGCGGTCATGCCCCTTCTCCTTCCGCCGTGGCGGCGTACCCGACCTGGTCAGCCCTCAAAGCACCGTGCCCGGCGTGTCCCGCGCCCAGCGGGCGGCTCCGATCAGCGGTGCCTCCGCGGGCCGCCCGGCCGGCAGCACGCGCGCGGTGGTCCCGCCGGTGAGAAGCAGCCCCGCGGACAGCGCAGGCTGGATCAACCCCCACGACTGGGCCATGGAACCACCGATCACCACCGCGGTCGCCTCGAAACGATCGATCCACGGGGCCAGGGCCTGGCCGAGGGTTTCGAAAGCGTAGCGGAAGGCCTCCGAAGCGGCCGGGTCGCCCTCGATGGCCAGCGCGGCGATCTCATGGACGTCCGGCGGGGACCGATGTTCCGCGACGCCCCCTACCCCGACCCCGACGCGGGCGTACCGGGCGCGGATGGCGCGGCGCGAGACGAGGTCCTCCAGAGGTCGGCCGTGCACGGTCAGCCGGTGCACGTGACCGTCGGGTGGTACGCGCGTGCCGTCATGCACGGGCCGACCGCCGCGAAGGAAGGACGAGCCCACGCCAGTGCCCAGCGTCAGGCACACCACACGCTCGTGTCCCGCCGCGGCGCCCGCGTGATACTCGCCGATGGCGAAGGCGTCGGCGTCGTTGAGGAAGCGCAGCCGTTCCGCCCGGTCGGCCAGCCGTCGGAGCAGTCCGGCGCCGACATCGACACCGGACAGTGCCTCGAACTTCCCGACGCCGGTGAAGCGGCCCATCCCGGTGGCGTAGTCGAAGGGGCCCGGTATGGCGACTCCCCAATTCCCCCGGTGCCCCGCGGGCAGTTCCAGTGCGGCCCGGGCGATGGCGTCGAGGATGCCGTCGGCCGCGACGTCGGAGCCGAGGGGCCTGCGGACCACCGAGGACGGGAGGGTGCGTCCGGTCGCGGGGTCGACCAGCGCGGCGGTCACATGTGTCCCGCCGATGTCCAGCACGGGTATGGGCGCATCGGCCCGCTGCGCGGCACCGGTCACCGCTCGACAACCAGGGCCTTGACGATGTGCACCTCGTCGCCGCCCACCGGGCGGATGCGGTAGGGGCCGGTCGCGGCGGGCACGGTGATGGTCTCCGCGAAGGCCAGGAAGTGGCTGCCCGCGTGGCGGGTTTCGAGAACGGCGCCCTGGCCCGCGGCGACGTTGAGTATGTGGAAGCGGCCGGCGGTGTCGTCGGTGATGCCGGTCTCCGGGGCCATGACCACACGGTGGACCGCGTAGAACATCTCGGGCAGCGCGCCGATGATCTCCTCGCGCCATCCGTCGCCCGCGCGCAGGGTGCGCGGCTGCTGTATCAGGTCCTTCGTCACGTCGTCCCCCCGCCGGGTGGTGTCCAGGTTGGCGAAGCCGTGTGCGTAGGGGAGCAGGCGGGATGCGCCGGCGGCGTCCTTGCGGAGCCAGTCGTAGAAACGCAGGGAGTACAGGTACGGTGTCGCGCTCACCTCCAGCACCAGGTTGCCCGCTCCGGAGGCGTGCGGGGTGCCCGCCGGGATCATGAACAGCTGGCCGACGGTGGCCGGGTGGGTCTGGATGTGGTCCTCGACGGCCATGGGGGTGCCCTGGGCGATGGCGTCCTCGACCTGTCGGCGCATGACGTCGGGATCCGCGTGTTCGGTGAGCCCGAGGAGAACCTGGGCGCCTGGCTCGCTTGCGGTGATGTAGTACGTCTCGTGCTGGGTGTAGGGCCAGCCGAAGACCTCCCGCATGTACTGCTCCTGCGGATGGCAGTGCAGGGAGAGGTTGCCGCCGCCGATGGTGTCGAGGTAGTCGAAGCGGATCGGGAAGGAGGTGCCGAAGGTGCGGTGGACCTCTTCGCCGAGCATGGCCTTCGGGTGGAGGACGCAAAGGAGTTGGAAGGGGATCTCGACCTGTGGCCCGCCCCTTCGGCCGATGAGGACTCCCGCCTCGGGGGCGATCAGTTCGTAGCCGAGGGCGGTGTTGCCGCCTTCGGGGGTGAAGCCGAGTTCGCTCGCTGCCCATTGGCCGCCCCAGGGCGTGGAGTTGAAGTAGGGGCGGGTGCGTACGGGCCCCCGAACCAGATGTTCCAGCGTGCCGCGCATGGTGGCGCCGTCCAGTGAGGCGGGGGCCGACGCCTCCTGGGTGTCGATCCACCGGTCGATCCGTGGCGCTTGCGCGTCGCGGTGGCGGTCCAGCACGGGCCAGTCGGTGTAGAACAGCCCCACCAGTTGGCCGGGTTCACCGGGGCCGGTCAGGTTCACGCCCACCGGCAGGTGTCCGTGGGCTACGGCGGCCTCGGCGTACCGCTTGGGCAGGTCCGCGTACCAGAGCACGTCCGGCTCGCACAGTCCCGCGCCCGGTCCGAACACCACCACCACACCGTCGTCGGGGAGCCCCTCGGCCCGGGGGACGGTGTCGAAGAGGTCCCCGACCCGCGCCTCGGACAGGGGAGTGAAAAAGGGGTCGCCGACGGGGGCGGGCCGGGCGGTGATCCGCTCGGCGGCGTCCGGTGCGTAGTGGTGTCGTACGTCCATCAACTCCACCTCGCGGCCCCTGGAGCGGAGGGCGGCGGACAGACCGTCGGCCAGCAGGGCCCAGTCCAGCGCGGCGGGACCGTCCACCGACAGCGTCAGCGGACCGGGGGGCAGTTCGGCGACCGCAGCGGGCCAACCGGCGACCACCTGCCCGGCCACGGGTTCGTAGCTGGGGCGGGCATCGTACGAACGAGAGGTGGACGGCACGCTGTTCTCCTCGCTGGGCTTTGGGTGATGTTAACGATAACAACGCTGTCGGGAGTGGTCCACCCCTCCGACTCTCAAGGAACTCTTCTCTTCGTCACGCATCTGAACTGCTGTGATACGGAGATGTGGACTCAACGGCGGGTATGAAGACCGACGTTCCACCGACGCAGTCGGAGAGGTGACGTTAACCAAAGACGATCGACTGCTCGCGCGGATGGTCCCGGTCCCGCCTGGGCTCAGCGGCTCACGGGCCTCATTCTCTTCCGGCGATGCTGTCGAGATCGGCCCATGCCTCATCGGTCAGGTCGACTCCGGCCCAGCGGGCGGCGGCCCGTACCTCGTCAGCCGAGCGGAAACCCGCCACCACGCAGGCCACTTCGGGGCTGCGCAGAGGGAACCGCAGGGCGGCGTGCGGGAGTACCGTCCCGTGGCGGGTGCATACGTCGACGAGGCGGTGGACGCGGTGCAGCAAAGGCGCGGGAACGGGACCGTAGTCGAAGGTGGCGTCGGGAGCCGGGGAAGGGCGGCTCAGGAGACCGGAGTTGAAGGGTGCCGCGGCCACGACCGAGATGCCTCGCGCGGCGCAGGCGTCCAGCAGCGGTCGCGCGGTGCGGTCGAGCAGGGTCCATCGCCCGGCCACCATGACGGTGTCGATGTCCGTCTCGGTGACGGTCCGCAGGAGCGGGCCGACGGCGTTGCCGCCGACGCCCACCGCGCCGATGACGCCCTGGTCGCGCAGGTCCAGCAGCGCCGGAATGGCTTCAGCGACGGCGGTGTCGAGGTGGTCGTCGGGGTCGTGCACGTAGACGATGTCGACCCGGTCGAGCCCCAGGCGATCGAGGCTGGCGTCCAGACTCCGCAGCATGCCCGACCGGGAATAGTCGGGGCGGCGGATCAGGGTGTCGGGTACGGCGAAACCTCCGGCCGGCAGATCGGACCCGGTGGGAGCGGGGTGAGGTTCCAGGAGCCGTCCGACCTTCGTCGAGACAGCGAACTCCTCCCGCGGTCGGCGGGCGAGCGCCGCGCCCAGGCGCCGTTCCGACAGCCCCAGGCCGTAGTGCGGCGCGGTGTCGAAGTAGCGCAGCCCGGCGTCCCAGGCGGCGTCGACCGTCGCCCGCGCCTCGCCGTCGCTGATGGCGCTGTAGAGGTTGCCGAGGGGAGCGGCACCGAAACCCAGGGAACTGACACGCACCTCCGTGCGCCCAAGCCGCGCCACGGTCATGCCGGGATTCCGTACCAGCGCGCGGCGGTCCCACCGAAGACGGCGGCGCGTTCCCCGTCACTCAAGTCCTCGCAGAGAGCCTCGGCCACGGCGAGGACATCGTCGTAACCGGCTGTCAGGAGGCAGACCGGCCAGTCCGATCCGAACATGACGCGCTCCGGCCCGACCGCCGACCACAGCACATCGGCGTAGGGGCGCAGTGCGCGGGCCGGACTGTCTCCGGCCGGTACGCGGGTCAGGAGGCCGGAGAGCTTCACGGCGACGTTGGGGGAGCGAGCCAGTTCGCCCATCCCGGCGTTCCAGGCTTCCAGGCCTCCGTCGGTGATCAGGGGATTGCCGGCGTGGTCCAGGACGAAGCGCACGTCGGGCAGTTCACGTACGGTCCTTACCGCGTCGGCCAGTTGATCGGGCCGCACCAGCAGGTCGTAGGAGAGACCGGCCGCCGCGACGGCCCGCAGGCCGCGCCGGACATCGCGCTGGGACGTCCAGTCGGATGCCGGTTCGTCCTGGATTCCATGACGGATCCCCACGAGTGCGGCGCTGCCCGGAGCCTCCCGCAGTTCGGAGAGGCGGTCGGCGATGGCGGGGTCGGTCAGGCTCGTCCATCCGACGACGGCCCTCACATGAGGGTCCGTGGTCGTCAGAGCGAGCAGTTCCGGGGTCTCCTCGGCGTCGGCCACGGTCTGCACGACGACGGTCGCGTCGACGGCGTGCCGCTCCAGCAGGGGGCGTAGCTCCGACGGGCCGAAACTGCGGTGCAGTTCGGGCAGGCCATGGACCCAGGGCTGGTCACGGACCGTCAGGTTCCACAGGTGGTGATGGGCGTCGATCCGCATGGTCCGTTCCGGGGTGAGGGAAGAGCGGGTGGGGTGCCGGCGGCCCGCGTGCCGCCGGGGAAGGTGAGGAAGCCGGGGCAGCCGGGAAGCCGGGTCAGTCGAGGTGGAAGATCTCCTCGGCGCCCGCCCACAGCTCGCCGTCGGCCGCGGTGTCCAGCGGCTGCTGGCAGGGGTCGGTCAGGGCCCACCACCGCTGCGTGGTCGGGTCGGTGGCGATGGCGGCCGTGTCGGCGGCGTAGTCGTCGCCGGTGTATTCGAGGTAGCTGAACAGCACTCCGTCGCGCAGGAAGATCGAGTAGTTGCCGATGTTGGCGCGCTTGAGCGCGTCCAGGACGCCGGGCCAGGCAGCGGCGTGCAGAGCTCGGTACTCGGCTTCCTTCTCCGGGCGCAGCCTGACCACGGCGGCGTGGCGTTCCATCTCTCACTCCTCGTTTCGCGGTCGCAGCACGTCCGCAGCCTGGTCCGGGACCGGGTTCCCCGGCACCCCGCGATCGAGGATGGATGTGCTTCATTCGACGCTCAGGACCATAAGGATGTGATCGGTCCGGCGCAACAGGGGTGCTCAGATGCCCACCAAGCAGGCGCTCTGGCCCGTTAAGTCTGGTTTCAAAAGTGATCACCGTCTACATCTATCCATCACGTAACACGGATGTCATAGTGACCCACCAGATGAACCAGATTCATTTCGCCAGTGAGAAGGAGTGCATCGTGGCCAATCCGTCGCGCGTCCCGGGCCGGGGAGACGATGACACCTCACGTCCCTACCGGCCGGGGTACGAGCTGGTGGCCGAGCAACTGCTGGACCACATCGCGGAACAGGGGCTGCGTCCCGGTGACCGGCTCCCCACCGAGAAGGGCCTCGCCGAAATCCTTGGTGCGACCCGCAACGTCACCAGGGAGGCCGTGAAGGTCCTCGCGGCCATCGGCCGGCTGAGCGTGAGGCGGGGAGCCGGCATCTTCGTCGCCGAGGGGACCGGGGGACTGGTCGACGACCAGACGGCCCAGTTCCGGCCGACGAGCATGGAACACGTCCTGATGCTGCTGGACTACCGATCGGTGATCGAGTCGGAGACGGCCCGGCGCGCCGCCACCCTCGCCACGCCCATCGAGGTGCGCGCCATCAAGGAAAGTGCCCAGACCACACTGGACTGCGCCGTACGGCACGACGTGCACGCCTTCGCCCGCGCCGACGCGGCCTTCCACGACGCGGTCGGCGCCGCCTCGCACAACGTGTTCCTCCGCTCAAGCGTCGCCGGCGTGCGGCGGCTCGCCGGTCAGTCCGACGTGCTGCTCTTCCACGGCGACGCTCCCGGCTCCCTGGAGGTCGCGGCGCGCCAGCACCTCGCCATCGCCGAGGCGGTCTCCGCGGGGGAGGCCGTGCTCGCCGAGAAGCTGATGCTGGAACACATCGCCACCACCCAGAGCCAGTTCGAGCGCAAGATCCGCGACCGGCTGTTCAACCTCGGTGACCGCCCCGCCCCCGGGACACCGGTCAGCGACGGTCCCGCGAATTCGTCACCGCCGCACACGTCGGCCTCGTAAGCCCTGTCCGGCCTCGTACCCGCCCTTGTACCTCCCCCTGCGGCACGACGGCCGCCCGACAGCCCAGGACGCCGTGGACGACCGGCGTCCTGGGCCACCGTCCCAGGCGATTGGATACCCATGTCTCTTCCGTCCGCTCGCAGCGGCGGATCACTGCCGCTGCGAAGAACCCTGATATCCGCCCTGTCCGTGGCCCTGGCCTCGGCACCCCTGATCGCGGTGCCCGCCCAGGCGACACCGAAGGGCCCCGCGCTGACGGTCTACGTCGCGCCCGACGGCAAGGACAGCGGAAAGGGCACCGCCCACCACCCCTTCAAGACCCTTGAGCACGCACGCGACTTCGTGCGTGACGCGAAGGACCGGGCCGACGGCGACGTCCATGTCCGCCTCCTGTCGGGTACCCACCGGCTCGGCCGTACCTTCACCCTGACCGCGCGCGACTCCGGCCGCGCCGGCCAGAGAATCGTCTACGAGGCCGCCCCGGGCGCGCACCCCGTGATCAGCGGTGGCCGGCAGGTCACCGGCTGGACCGCCGTCGACGCCGCCAAGAAGGTCTACAGGGCGAAGCTCAGCGGCCTCGACACCCGTCAGCTCTATGTGAACGGCGAACTGAAGACCCGCGCCCGCAGCGGCAAGAACCCCGCCGGCTTCGGCAAGACGTCCACCGGCTACACCTTCACCGACGACAGCATCACCGGCTACAAGCGGCCATCGGACCTGGAAGTCGCCAGCTCCTGGGGCTGGAAGCTCATGCGCTGCCCCGTGCAGTCCATCTCCGGCCGCACGATGACGATGGTCCAGCCCTGCTGGGACAACGCCCACCTCCAGCAGGGCCAGGAGATCCAGAACCCGACCTGGCTGGAGAACGCCCGCGAACTGCTCGACACCGCCGGCGAGTGGTACCTCGACAAGACCGCGGGCGAGATCTTCTACATGCCCGAACCCGACGAGAAGATGGCGACCGCCGAGGCGACCGTGCCCGTCCTGCAGGACCTGGTCGACCTGAACGGCACCCGGAGCAGCCCGGTCAGGAACGTCTCCTTCGAGGGCCTCACCTTCTCCCACTCCACCTGGCTCGCCCCGAGTTCCCCCGACGGGCACATCGAGGGCCAGGCCGGATTCCGGATGGTCGGCAAGGACAACCCCGACTTCGACTCCACCCGGCTGAACTGGAAGAAGACCCCCGGCGCCGTCAACGTCAGCCACGGCCAGGACATCGACTTCGAGGGCAACACCTTCACGCACCTCGGCGCGGTCGGCCTGAACCTGAACACCGGCACGCAGCACACCGACATCACCGGCAACGTCTTCCGCCAGATCGCCGCCACCGGCATCCAGATCGGCGGCGTCGAATGGGGCGACGCGCACCCCGACGACCCGCGGGACATCACCAAGGACACCCGCGTCGACAACAACGTGGTCACCCAGGTCGCCGACCAGTACAACGGCTCGCTCGGCATCCTGGCCGGCTACACCGACTCCACGGAGATCGTCCACAACAAGGTGTACGACCTGCCCTACAGCGGCATCTCCGTCGGCTGGGGCTGGGGGCTGACCGACAAGGGCGGCAACCCGACCTACCCGAACAACTCCGGTGTCCCGGTCTCCGACAGGCCGACCATCGGCCGGAACAACGTCGTCGCCGACAACGAGATCAGCGACATCATGCGCTCCCAGGCCGACGGCGGAGCGGTCTACACCCTCAGCGACAACCCCGGCAGCCGGGTCTCCGGCAACTACATCCGCGGTGTCCCGTACGCCGCGTACGGCGCCGTCTACCACGACGAGGGCAGCCGTCACTGGCAGAACACCGGGAACGCGTTCTGCGACATCACCTTCCAGTGGCTGCTGATGAACCACGGCATGGACAGCCGGATCACCGGCAACTTCACCACCAACCCCACCTTCAGCGTCCAGAACCGCAGCACGGGCAACAACGTCAGCGGCAACGTCACCGTGGGCGCCTGCGACCAGTTGCCCGCCTCGATCGTGAACAACGCCGGGCTCCAGAAGCCCTACCGCCACCTCGACCCCGGACCGGCCGTGACCGACCACCGGGCCCCGAGTGCCCCCGGCACCCCGACCGCCCGGGCCGACTTCCCGACGGTGGCGGACCTCCGCTGGCCCGCCGCCACCGACGACACCGCCGTCACCGGCTACTCCGTCTACCAGGACGGCGCGCTCGTCAACGCCTCCGCCACCACCGCGGTACGTATCTCCGGACTCACCGGCGGCAGGACGTACAGCTTCAAGGTCACCGCGCGCGACGCGGCCGGCAACGAGTCGGCGTCGAGCCGGACGCTGAGGTTCACCACGCCGGCCGGCCGGGACCTGGCGCTGAAGAAGCCGGTCACCGCCTCGTCCGAGTCCGAGGACAACCATCCCGACAAGGTGGTCGACGGAGACCTGTCGACCCGCTGGGCCCAGGGTCTCGGCCTGCCCGACCCGTCCTGGATCCAGGTCGACCTCGGTGCCGACCACGACATCGACGGCGCGATCACGACCTTCGAGAAGCCGAGCGGATACAAGTACCGCATTGAGGTGTCGCCGGACGAGGTGCACTGGAAGACGTTCGCCGACCGCACCGGCGCCAACACCACGGCCCAGACCCTCTACGACAGCGCCACCCCGGTCACCGGCCGCTACGTACGGCTCACCGTCACCGGCTCCAGCGGCAACGGCGGCAGCATCCACGACCTCCAGGTCTACGGCGAGGCGGCCGCCCCCGGCACGGACCACACCGCGCCCTCGCGCCCCGGGAAGCCCGAGACCCGTCCCCTGCTGCCGAGCGTCCTGGACCTCGACTGGGCGGCGCCCACCGACGACACGGGCGTCACCACCTACGCCGTCTACCAGGACGGCAGGCGCATCGCCGTCGCCGGCGACACCACCCTGCGGGTCTCCAACCTGACCGCCGGGACCCAGTACGCCTTCACGGTTGTCGCACGGGACGCGGCGCTGAACACGTCCGAGCCCAGCCCCGCGGCCATCGTCACCACCCCCGCCGACACCAACCTGGCCCTCGGCAAGTCCGTCACCGCCTCCTCCGAGTCGGATGGGTATGCGCCCGCCCTGGCAGTCGACGGCGACCTGTCGACGCGCTGGGCCCAGGGCTCCGGCCTGCCCGACCCGTCCTGGATCCAGGTCGACCTCGGAGAGGCCACCAGCGTCTCCGGCGTCATGACCAACTTCGAACTGTCCGGGGGCTACCGGTACCGCCTGGAGTACTCCACCGACGGCGAGACATGGTCGCTGTTCGACGACCACACGGCGGAGAACACCACCTCGGCGATCAACTACTCGTTCGCCGAACACCCCGTCACCGCCCGCCATCTGCGCCTGACCGTCACCGGGTCGAGCTGGAACGGCGGCAGCGTCTACGAGCTCAAGGTCTACGGCGGCTTCTAGCCACCCGCACGGCGGGCGCCCGGCGGCCACCTCGCGGCCGGGCGCCCGGCCGGCTCCTCCCCACACAGAGACGAAAACCAGGATGAAAATCACCCATGTCGCAGTACACCGGATCGACGTTCCGGCGGCGAGTCCGCCCTTCCGGTGGCGCAACGGCCTGAGCGGCAGCCCCGAGACCGGCGACGGCGCGGTCCTGCACATCGGCACCGACGAAGGCGCCGAGGGAGTCGCGGTGTTCGCCCGTCCGGGAGCCTTCGCCGTCCTCACCGACCTGGTCGACCGGGTGTTCCGCGAAGAGCTGCTCGGCGCCGACCCCCTCCAGCGGGAGTGGCTGTGGCACCGGGTGTGGGAACTGGACCGCATCCACGAACTCCCGCTCCCCACCCTGGGTCTCATCGACACCGCCCTGTGGGACCTGGCCGGCCGCTACCTGGGCCAGCCGGTCTGGCGGCTGCTGGGCGGCTTCCGCGAAGCCATCCCCGCCTACGCCTCCACCTCCACGTTCTCCTCCACCGAGGAGTTCCTGGACGTGGCCGACCAGTGCCTGGCCCTCGGCTACCAGGGCATCAAACTGCACGCCTGGGGCGACGCCAGGCGCGACGCCGCCTTGTGCCTGGCACTGCGCGAGCACGTCGGACCCGACGTCCCCCTCATGTACGACGGCTCCGCCGGCTTCGACCTGCCCGACGCGATCCGGCTGGGCCGGGCGCTCTCCGAGGCCGACTATCTCTGGTACGAGGAGCCGATGCGCGAGTTCAGCATCTCCGCGTACCAGAAGCTCGCCGAGTCCGTGCCCGTCCCGCTGCTGGTCGCCGAGACCTCCGACGGAGCCCACATGAACTCCGCCGACTTCATCCGCGCCGGAGCCGCCACCTTCGGCGTCCGCGCCGGCACCACCCTGCGCGGCGGCATCACCGGCGCCATGCGCACCGCCCACCTCGCCGACGCCTACCGGCTGCGGGCCGAGGTGCACGGGTCGGACATCCCCAACCACCACCTGTGCATGGCCATCTCCAACACCACCTACTACGAGTCCCTGGTCACCTCGGCCCGTGTCGTCCGCGAACGCCACGTGGACGCCCAGGGCCTGGTCCACGCCCCCTCCGGACCCGGCATAGCCCTTCCCCTCGACTTCGGCTACGGCGACGCGCTGCTGCCGTTCGTCGAACAACCGCGCTGAGTGAGCGGCCCGCCCCCGGACCGGCGGCATCCGCCGCGCCCCGTCCGGCGCACCACCCGAACAGCACGGGGCTCCCTTCCCCGTCGCACAGCACACCGCACGAACAGAAAGGCACGACGATGAGGTCCTCCGTCTCTTCCAGAGCGGCCCGGCGCCGCGCGGTCGTACGCACCGCTGCCACGGCTCTCTCCCTGGCCACCGTGGCCACGCTGGCCGGCTGCGCCAGCGCCGACACCGCCCCCCGGTCCGCCTCGTCCCAGGGCGCGTTCAAGGCAGCCGAGCAGAAGAAGGGCTCCGAGATCACCGTATGGGCCGACTCCACCCGGCTGCCGGCCGTGGAGGCGTACCAGAAGGCCCACCCGGACGAGAAGCTGAAGATCGTCACCTACGACGGCGGGGCCGACGGCTCGACCTACCTCCAGTCCAAGGTCCAGCTCTTCGACCGGACCGGAAAGGGCTGGCCCGACGTCGTCTTCGGCTCACCCACCGACGTCACCTGGGCCTCACGCCCCACCACCACCGACGCCCAGCCCTTCGCCGCGCCGCTGGACCAGAAGCTGGTGCCGCGGAGCACCCTCGACGGCTTCGCCAAGGGCTCACTCTCGCCCTGCCAGTTCGACGGACACACCTACTGCCTGCGCAACGACATCGCCCAGGTCGTCCTCTGGTACAACAAGCCCCTCATGGACAAGTGGGGCTACACCGTCCCCACCACCTGGGAGGAGTACGAGGCGCTCGGCACCCGGGTGGCCAAGGAGCACCCCGGCCACCTGGTCGGCTCGGTCGGTGACACCAACTCCCACGAGTCGTACTTCTGGGCCGGACAGTGCCCCGCGTTCAACCTTGTGAAGCCGGACACCCTGCGCACCAACCTCCAGGACCCGAACTGCACGCGTACCGCTAAGCTCCTCGACAACCTGATCTCCGCCAAGGCCGTCACCACCAAGGGCTTCTTCAGCCAGGGCTTCGCCAAGGACAGCGGCGACAAGGTCCTCATGGCCTACGGGCCCTCCTGGTACGGCCAGTACCTGTTCAAGGCCGCCTTCAAGGCGCCCGCCAAGCAGATAGCCGCCGCGCCTCCGCTGAAGTGGGAGGGCGAGTCGACCGTCGCCACCGGCAACGTGGGCGGCGGCGTATGGATGGTCTCCTCGCACAGCGCCAACCTCAAGGCGTCCACCGGTCTCGTCACCTGGCTGACCACCTCCGACGCCAACCAGGCCGGCGCGCCCACCTACCCCGCCTACACCAAGGCGGCACAGGCCTGGCTGGCCAACCCGGCCAACAGCGGCTACTTCGCCAACGACGTCAGCGGTGCCTTCCAGCAGGCCGCCGACTCGGTGTGGACCGGCTGGTCCAACACCCGCTTCTCCGACGCCACCGCCTGGTCCAGCGTCGTCCTGCCCGCCCTCACCGCGGGCAAGAGCCTCACCGAGACCCTGCCCGCGTGGCAGAGCGAGATCGGCAACGAGGCGAAGGCGCAGGGATACAAGGTGGTCACCCAGTGACCCTGCTGGAGACCGGGCGCGCCGCCGCCCCCGCCCTCCGCCGCGGCACCGTGCCGCGGCGGAGGCACCGCAGCCCGGTCGGCTACGTCTTCGTCGGCGGATACGCGCTGCTGCTGCTCGCCTTCGGCGTCTTCCCGACCGGCTACTCCTTCTACCTGGCCCTGACCAACGACCAGGGCCAGTTCACCGGCCTCAACCAGTTCGTACGGGTCGCCCAGGACTACCGTTTCCTCCCCGCCTTCGGCCACATGCTGCTCTACCTCGCCCTGTGGCTCGTCACCCTGGTCGTGGTGGTCGTCCTGGTCGCCGTGGTGCTGCGCGGCCGGATTCGCCCCGGCACCTCCGCGCTCCTGCGCTTCCTGTACTACCTGCCGGGCGCGCTCGCCGGCGTGGCCAGTGTCCTGGTCTGGCTGTTCATGCTGGACCCGGACGTCAGCCCGGTGTCCTGGCTGCTGGAGAGCATGGGCATGCACACCTTCGCCGCCGTGCTCTCACCCGGAAACCTGCCGCTTATCCTGATGCTGATCGCGTTCTGGACGGGTGCGGGCGGCTGGATGGTCGTGATGTACGGAGCCCTCAACAACATCCCCGACGAGGTACTGGAGGCCGCCCGCGTAGACGGCGCCGGGCCGTGGCGTACCGCCTGGCACATTCAGATCCCCATGATCCGGCAGTGGATCGTCTACATGACCATCCTGGCGTTCGCGGCGGGCACGCAGCTCTTCGTCGAACCGCAACTGCTCCAGACCGCCAGCCTCGGCCGCGTGAGCCCGACCTGGTCGCCCAACCAACTGGCGTACGTCTACGCCTTCCAGCAGGGCGACTTCAACGGCGCCGCCGCAATCTCCGTCTGTCTGCTGGTCGTAGGGCTGCTGGCCGCCGGTCTCCTGATCGCCCGCTCGAATCTGTTCACGTTGGATGAGAAATGACGCAATCCGCTCCCACCTCACCGACCGCCGGCCGCATCCTCCGGCCCGGCCGCGCCCTTTCCCTTTTCGTGGTGGGCATTCTGCTGGCGGCGCTGCTGGTGTTCTTCGTCCTGCCCGTGATCTGGCTGCTCCTCGCACCGTCCAAGACCGCCGGCGAAGTGGTGCGGGACAACCCGCTCTCCTTCGGCTCCGTCCACCAGATCGGCGCGGCATGGAAGCACCTCTTCGCCTTCCAGGACGGCGCCATGCTCACCTGGCTCCGCAACTCCGCGATCTACTCGGGCGGTTCACTCGTCCTCACCATGCTCGTCAGCATCCCCGCGGGCTACGCGCTGGCTCTGACCAACTTCCGCGGCCGCAAGTCGCTCCTGGTGGTCACCCTTGTCACCATGATCATGCCGCAGGCCACCCTGGTGCTCCCCGTCTTCCTGGAGCTCAACCGCTTCCACCTGATCGGGACGGTCTGGTCGGTCATCCTGCCTTTCTCGTTCTACCCGTTCGGCGTGTACCTGGTCTACATCTACTTCGGCAGCAGCCTGCCCAGAGACCTGCTCGCCGCCGCGCGGATCGACGGATGCACGGAATGGCAGCTGTTCACCCGCATCGCGCTCCCCCTGGCCAAGCCTGTCGTCGGACTGGTCGCCTTCTTCAGCTTCGTCGGCAACTGGAACAACTTCTTCCTGCCCTACCTGGTCCTGCCCAACAGCGATCAATTCCCGATCCAGGTCGGACTGAACCAACTCCTCACCTCCACACCGTCGTTCAACCCGGTCGCCGGTGCCGGTCTCAACATCACCCTCCCGGAACTGGCCCTGGCCATCGTTCTCGCGATCCTGCCGGTGCTCGCACTCTTCCTCGTCTCACAGCGCACCCTGGTGTCCGGCATGCTCGCGGGCGCGACAAAGGAATGACCGCCGTGCGCGTCGTCCTCCACCCCGACCGCGTCGACGAGGCGGCCCACCCCTCGACGAGATCGCCACCGTTGCCGCCGCTACGGCCGGGCCACCGCGTGTGCCTGGGACCGACCGCATCCGACCGACAACCCGACCCGGGCTGGGAGTTCCTGTGCTCGGGCGGATCCGGCCTACTCGCAGATCTCGAGCGTTCCCACGAACTCGAGTTTCTTCCTCAGGACATAACCGGTCGGGCTGCCGGAGATGACCTCGTCGACGGTGCCGTAGTAGCGGTCGTCGACGGGCTCGGGGTAGTCGGCGGGCTCCTGCCGGAAGAACAGAGTGCCCGAGGCCACGTCGCCGACACGCTCCCCACGCGAATCCCAGATCTGGCCCTTGTTGGTCAGCCGGTACTGCCGTGCTTGGCGACACTGTGCCGTCGGTGACGGCTCGGGCGTGGGACGTGCCGACGGTCGGGGGGACACGGTGGGCGGCTCCGGCTCCGGAGCCAGAAGTGGTGGCGCCGGCGTCGGCGCGAGTGGACGCGGCGTTGACGAGGGGCTTGGCGTCGGGCTCGATGCGGTCGTCGGCGGCGCTGACGACGGTGCCGGGCGCGGGGCCGGTGCGGGCTGGGCGCGCCGAGTGGGCTCTTCGGGGGTGTCGGCGCCGAAGAGAACGGCCGCCAGCGCCATCACACCGACGGCCACGGCCCTCAGCGAGGGGCCGTTGCGCTGGATGGCGTGCTCTCCGAACAGAACCCCTTTGGGCCGGTTCAGGACAATCGTGTACGTCCTGTGCTCGCGTTCGCCGGAACGCTTCTCCGTCATCGGTCAGTGGAAATGGTTGTTCTGTCGGGCGTTGTCCCCGAGCAGCACACCCTTGGCGTCGTTCAGGAAAACGGTGTACTTGCCCGCCTGAACACCGCGATCGGGCTCGTCCGCCGACGCGGACTCCTCGCGTGGGTGTGTGGTGGGCTGTTCCTCGTCGGCCGTGGTGCTTCGGTCGCGGCGCACCAGGGAAATCAGCCTGCCCCACGCGTCCCGTGCGCCGCTCTGAACCGTCTCCGTCAACCCGACGGTCACTCCCGCGACCACGGCCTGGGCCGCCAGTTCCACCTCGGACATCGTTTCCCCTCCACCGACTTGCCACGTTGTGAGACCGCTATGGCTCATTGCGCCCAGTATGGTCAAGGCTCCTTGCCGGGCAGGCACCTGACGGCGCCCGACCGGCCTATGACCTCGGCGGACGCCGGAGCGTATTCCCTCGGACGAGTGACACCGCCCGGGTCTCGCGGAGGTTCGCCAGGTCCGGGTCTTCGGCTTCGGCGGCCTGACCGCCGCTGCCCCAGGAGACGTCTGCCCGCCCGTGAGCGTCTGGTTATTGAGGGGTGTCGTGGCGGAGGTGGTCGGTGTGACGGGTGATGGTGTCGACGCGGTCGGCGAGGTCGGGGTGGTCCGGCTGGAGGTGGGGACGTGCGCCGCTGAGGGGGCCGAGGAGAGCGGCGGGATCGTCGTCGGCGAGGGCGGTGGCGAGGAGGGCGAGGCGTGCTCGCGCTTCGGGGGGCAGACCGGTGAGGGCGGTGATCTGGCCGGCGAGTTGCCTGAGGTCGGCGGAGTTGTCGCGGGCCCAGTGGCTGACGTTACGGTCGCTGGCGCGGCGGTCGCGGGTGGCTTGGACGCGTTGTTCGGCGGTGGTGCCGGGGGCGCCGGGGCGGACGCGGAGGTAGCGGCGTTCGGCTGCCTGGCGGCTGGCGACTCCCAGGGGGGCGGCGAGGTCGGCCCAGTTCGCGCCGGCCTCCCTCGCCGCCTCGATGAGGGCGGGCTCCCAGGCTGCGAGCTGTTCGCGTACCTGCCGGAGCAGGAGCAGGGCGGCCAGGGCCTGTTCCGTGCTGGTGAGTCCTTCGCCGGTCCCGTGCCCGTGCGGCGGGCCGGGGGTCCCCGCCGTGCGCAGCGCTTGCTCGATCGTGTCCAGGGCCGCTGAAGCGGCGAGGAAGGTGGCGGGAGGCGGGGCGTTCTCAGGGGGCTGGGAAGGTCGGTCGGCGGTGGTCACGGTCACCCCTTCGGCATGTCATCCATCCGGCGACATCGTAGTTGTCATCGTTCGGATGACATGTTACAACGGTGTCAGCCACAGCGCACCCGGCAGTTTCTGCCCGAACCCACCAGAGGTGTTTCACATGTTGATGCGTACCGAGTCCTTCCGTGAGCTGGACCGCCTCTCCCACCAGCTCCTGAGCGCGACCGGTACCTGGTCGAGGCCGTCCACGATGCCGATGGACGCCTACCGGGACGGCGACGTGTACGTGATCGCGCTGGACCTGCCCGGTGTCTCACCGGAGGCCATCGACATCGACGTCGAGCGGAACATGCTGATCGTCAAGGCCGAACGGCGGCCCGTCGCCCACTCCGACCAGGCGCGCATGGATCTCTCCGAGCGACCGCTGGGAGTCTTCTCCCGCAAGCTCGTCCTGGCCGACACCCTGGACACCGCCCGGATCGAGGCGGACTACGACGCGGGGGTCCTGACCCTGCGCATCCCCGTCACCGAACGTGCCAAGCCCCGCAAGATCACCGTCGGCACGGGAACACGGCACCAGGAACTCGGCTCCTGACCCAGGCAGCACACCGTCTTCGGCCCGGCTCCCCGATGAAGAGAGGCATCCGCACCATGTCCGCCCAGGCACAGACACCGCCGCCCCGCACACTCGCCATGACGTACGAGCAGATGCTCGAACGGGTGCGTTACGACGGGGCGTACCCGACCAGGGAACGTGCCGAGCGGACGGTGCGGACCGTCCTCGCGGCACTCGGCGGCCAGCTCACCGGCGACGAGCGCGCCGAACTCGCCGCACGCCTGCCCGCCGAGGCGGCCCGGACCCTCATGACCGAACCCACCACCGCCGACCGCCTCACCGGTTGGGGCTTCGTCAAGGAACTGGCCGAACGCACCGGCGGCACACCCGCCACCACACGATGGGACGCCGGCACCGTCCTGGCCCTCGTCGGGCACCTCGCCGGCAACGACCTGCTCGACCGTCTCCTGGCCCAACTCCCCTCCGGCTACGCCCTGCTCTTCGGCCGCGCCGAACTGGTCCAGGCCGCCTGAGCCGGAACACGCCGGGTAGTTCTGTTGCGTCGGCAGAGGGCGGTGGCCCTGCTCAGGGCCACCGCCTCGGCCGGTGTCCGGGGCGCCCCGGAAACATCCGGCAGCCGAGTGGCATCAGGTCGACGTCGACGTCGACGTCGACGTCGATGCCGACGGCGAACAGGACCGGCCGGCGCGGCCGTGGGACCGGCGATGCCGACCGTCTCCCGAGCAGGATGCCCGGACCTATTCCGTCCGGTCATCCTTCCGGCGGGCCCGGAGCGCGGACACGGCCACCGTCTAAGGTGAGCCGACAGCATGCGGGCAGGGGCGGAGAGCCCCAGGGGAGGAGCGGGTGATGGCCGAGGCCAAGGCCAGTGACGGCGGCGCGCCCACCGTGCCGTCGGCACGCCCCCGCGACGTCCCGGACATGATCGCCGCGGCGGTGTGCGTGGTGGATGAAGGCGGGGCCATCACCTGGTCGAACGCGTACGCGCAGCGCCTGCTGGGGAGGGACGCCGCCGCTCTCGCGGGCCGGGACGCCCATGATCTGCTCCACCGCGACCAGCACGGCCAGCCGCTCGCCAGGGCCAGTTGCCGGATGACCGAGGCGTTCCTGGCCCGCGACGCGCGGGCCGGCAGCGGCTGGTTCGAGCGGGGCGACGGATCGCTGGTGGAGCTCGCCTGGCTCGTCGCACCGTGCGCGCCCGCCGACGGTCACGCCGACACGATGGTCATCTTCACCGGCCTGGACACCGGTCCCGAGGCGCCCGGTCCGTCGGCCGAGCCCGGCCCGACCCTGTCGGAGCTGGAGCGGCTGGCGCTGCTGGCGGAGACGACCACCCAGCTGACCTCGACGCTCGACACCGACGAGGCGCTGCGCAGGCTGATGCGCCTGGTGGTTCCCCGGGTCGCGGACTGGGCGGTGGTCGACCTGATCACCGAGCTCGACGAGGTCGAGCGCGCCTTCGTCGTGCACTACGAGGACGGTGAGTTCATCACCCGGGAAGAGTTGCAGGGTCCGATGCCGCCGGTGCCGGAGAACTCCCCGATGCCGCTGTCGCGGGCCCTGCGGGGCGCGGCCTCCGCACTGGTGACGCCGCAGACGTATCAGGGGCCGCCGGACACGGGCGTCGCCATCGAGCAGCGGCGGCTGTTCGAGGAGACGGGCATGGTCTCGGCGGCAATAGCCCCGATACGGGGGGTGCGCGACGTGCTGGGAGCGCTGACCCTGGGACGGTCGAAGGACCGTGCACCACTGACCGGGGCAGATCTGTCGCTGCTGGACGATCTCACCCGCCGCACCGGGCTGGCCCTGGACAACGCCCGCCTCTACCAGCGCCAGCGCAAGGTCGCCGAGACCATGCAGCGTCATCTGCTGGCGCAGTTGCCCACCGTGCCGGGCCTCCAGCTGACGGCGCGGTACGTGCCCGCGCCGGACGACTCGCAGGTCGGTGGTGACTGGTACGACGCGTTCACCGTCGCCGACGCGACGACAGCCCTGGTGATCGGGGACGTGGTCGGTCACGACCTGGACGCCGCCGCCGGAATGGCGCAAGTCCGCAGCATGCTCCGCGCCTACGCGTGGACACACCACGAGCCCCCCAGCGCGATCGTGCACCGGCTCGACGCGTCGATGACCCACCTCACCGGAGTTCCGACCGCCACGCTGGTCTTCGGGAAGATGGAGCGAAATGCCGACGGAACCTGGTGTCTGACCTGGACCAATGCCGGCCACCCGCCACCGCTGCTGATCACCCACGACGGCAGGGCCGACTACCTCACCGAAGACCACGGACTGCTGCTGGGCACGGGCCTGGCACCCACGCGCAGTGACGCGACCCTCACGCTCCCGCCCCGATCGACGCTCGTCCTCTACACGGACGGACTTGTCGAAAGCCGCGACCGACCGATCGACCACGGCCTGGACCAGCTCCGCAAGCACGCCGCCTCACTGGCCCACCGGCCGCTGGCCGCTTTCACCGATCTGCTGCTCGAACGGGCACAGGCGGGCGACAGACGCAACGACGACGATGTCGCGATCCTCGCCTTGCGCACGCCGGAAGTGGGATAGCACCTACGCAGCGAGCGCCCCTGAGCAGCCGATGCGCGCAGACCCGGGGCGGCCCAAGTCGGGGCTGGACCTGCTGCGTTTGGTGGCCGGCGAACACCGCCGCAGCGGCCCTCCTCCGCACGGCCGGCTCCCCTCCATTCCTCCGGGACTTCTCAGAGACGGTGGCAGTTACCTCTCTCCGCAGGTACGTCGGGCACATGCCGTGACCATGGCGGGCAGGCCACCGGTCTTGGCGAGCAGTTCGTGCTGGATCCGTGTGCCGCTGCCGGTCTTCAGGAGTGTGGCGAGTGCTTCTTGCGCGGGGAGTATGTCGTTGCTGTCCTCCAGCGCGTCCCGTACGTGCTCGAAGAGGGCTCGCAGGACGGCCTCCGCGGGGGCGGGCTGCATCGTGAGGGGGTGGATCAGCTGGTCCTCCAGCCCCGAGCGGGCGGCGCGCCAGGAGGCGAGCCGCAGCAGCTCGACCCGGTGCCTCGGCGGTGGTTCTCCCGCCTGCCACTGGCGCGAGGCGGTTTCCACCAGCGCGCGGATCAGGGTGGCCAGGAGCACGGTGGTGGAGGAGTCCAGGCAGACGTCGGCGACCCGGATCTCGACCGTGGGGTAGGAGTGGGAGAGCCGGGCGTCGAAGTAGATCATTCCCTCGTCGAGCAGGGCGCCGGTGCCGATCATCTCCCGTACCTGCCGGTGGTAGCGGTCCGCCGAACCGAAGACCTCTACGGGACCGGCGGACGGCCACCTTCCCCAGACCCGGCTGCGGTAACTGCTGTATTTGCTGTCTTTCCCCTGCCAGAAGGGCGAGTTCGAGCTCATCGCGAGCAGTACGGCCATCCAAGGGCGGATCCGGTCGAGGACGGCGACACCTTCTTCGTCGGACTCGACCGACACATGCACATGGCAGCCACAGGTGAGCTGTTCCTGGGTGGTCAGCCCGAAGTGCTCGGCGAGCCACTGGTGCCTTCTGTCGAAGCCGATCGAAGGGCTGACGGGCAGGGGTGAGGTCGCCAGTGCGGCGACTCTTGCTCCGAGGTGTTCGGCGTGCCGGGCGGCTTCGGCCCGGCACCGGTCGATCTCTTCCGCGAGTTCGCCCATGTCGGTACGCGGCTGCGTGGCGAACTCCACTTGCTGCCGGTGGAGTTCCGCCTCGAACACCTCGTCGTGCCCGTCCGCCTCCCGCGAGGCGGCGGCCAGGATCGCTGTCGCCAGCGCCCGTGGCTCGCCGCTCTCCGCGTCCACGAGAAGGAGTTCCTCTTCCACACCGACGCTCCGTACCATCACTGCCTTTCCACCACGATCACCGGGGGCCTGGGCGGGCCGGGAGCCCGCGTACGGCTCGGAGGGACTGCCGGGGGTCGTACTCCGAGGATCACACCGGTCCTGCGGGTGCCCCGTGCCGTGGAGTTGAAGCCTGCCGCCCCTGCTCCCGGCCATATCTGTGCCGCTCCGCGGGTGTACGCGCATGAGGGCCTCAAGGACATGCGGCGGCGACGGAGAAGCGGTGCTTCACAGGCTGGCGCGGTCGCACCTTGGCGTGTGACCTGCGACGCATGAGGGCCGCGCGGTGCTCAAAGCCGCTTTCGGGGGCACAGGAGGGCGGTGACAGGTGTGGCGTACGCGCTCCGTGTGGTGTGCGCCCCCCTTTTCTGCCGCGGAACGGGACCCATTCCCCGCAACGGCTCGGCCGAAGGCCCCACGGCCCCGGAAGCCCGGACGTTGTGGGACCGCGAAGTGATGAGGTGAGTCGATGCTCGGTCTGATCAGTACGTACGGCGCGGGCGGTCGTGTGATGCTGCCGCGCGGTGTTTATGGGCCGCAGGAAGACACGCTGTTGTTGCGTGATGCCCTGGAACGGGAGGCGGTCGGTTTCGGGTCGGCTGTTCTGGATGTTGGGACGGGTTCTGGTTTTCTCGCTCTCGCCGCGGCGCGGCGGGGTGCTCGGGTGACGGCTGTGGACCGTGCCCGGGGTGCTGTTCTGACCACCCGTCTGAACGCGGTGCTCGCCGGGCTGCGGGTCGAAGCCGTCCGTGGCGATCTTCTGGCCCCTGCCGCCGGCAGGCGGTTTGATCTCATCCTCAGCAATCCGCCGTACGTGCCCGCGCCTTGTGCCGGGCCGCCTCTCCGTGGCCCGGCCAGGGCGTGGGACGCGGGTCACGACGGACGCCTGTTCATCGACCGGCTGTGCGACGGTACGGCCGGGCTGCTCCGTCCCGGCGGGGTGCTGCTTCTTGTCCAGTCGGCGCTGTGCGGGGTACACGACACCCTGGAGCGGCTGGAGCGCGCGGGTCTGCCGGCCGGGGTGACGGACCGCCGCCTCGTGCCTTTCGGCCCGGTACTGGCCTCGCGCAGACAGTGGCTGCTGGACCGCGGTCTTATCGCACCTGGTGACGAGAAGGAAGAGCTGGTGATCATCCGTGCCGAACGCGCCGCGTGAGGGGCCCTGCCGTATCTCTCCGACACGTGAGGGGCCGTTCCTGGTGGAGGGGCCGGTGGAAGTGACGCTGGACGACGGGAGCGCGGTGCGTTCGGACCGGTTCGTCGTGGCCGTGTGTGCCTGCCGGCGCAGCCGGACGTATCCCTGGTGCGATACGAGTCACCGTCGCGGGCCCAGGGATCCGGGGGAGCGGCGGACCGGTTCGGGCCGTACGCGCAATTCGAGCGGTGCCGGTGATACCGGTGCCGCTGGAAGCAGAGGGGAGGGGCACGAGTGAGGCAGGCGGAACCGACCGGTGTCCGGCCGGGTGAGCCGGTTCTGCCCGCGGGCCGGGGCGAGCTCAGTGACAGGGTTCTCTGTGCGCTGCGAGGGCGTCCTGACGGGAGGAGCCTGCTGGCGCCGGAGGGCGTGGCGGAGGGGTGTGATCCTTATGGTGAGGATCTGCATCTGGCGCTCTATGTCTGTTACGAACTGCACTACCGCGGGTTCCGGGGTGTTGACGCCGCCTGGGAGTGGGATCCGGGACTGCTGGGGCTGCGGTCGGTGCTGGAACGCCGTTTCCTGGACGCGCTGCGCGCGGACACCGGGGGCCGTCCGCGCGGTGCCGGGGAGGCGTTGGAGAGGATTCTGGCCGAGCCGGCGCACGCGACGGGGCTTTCGCATTTTCTCCGGGACGAGGGTGAGCTGTGGCAGCTGCGTGAGTACGCCGCGCAGCGTTCGCTGTATCACCTGAAGGAGGCCGATCCGCACGTCTGGGTGGTCCCGCGGTTGCGGGGCAGGGCGAAGGCGGCCATGGTCGCGGTGGAGTTCGACGAGTACGGCGGTGGGCGGGCCGACCGGATGCATTCGCGGCTCTTCGCCGACCTGATGACGGATCTCGCTCTGGACACGACGTACGGCCGGTATGTGGACGCCGCGGCGGGCGACATGCTGGCGAGCGTCAACCTGATGTCGATGTTCGGTCTGCACCGCGCTCTGCGCGGGGCTCTGGTGGGGCATTTCGCCGCGGTCGAGGTGACGTCCTCGCCGGCGTCCCGCCGGCTGGCAGAGGCGATGCGCCGGGTGGACGCGGGTGAGGCGGCGGTGCACTTCTACGCCGAGCACGTGGAGGCCGACGCCGTCCACGAGCAGGTGGTGCGCCGTGATGTCGTCGGCGGGCTGCTGGAGGACGAGCCGTGGCTGGAGGCGGATGTGGCTTTCGGTATCGGGGCCACCGATCTGCTGGACGCCCGCATCGGGGACCGCACGCTCACCGCCTGGCACGCGGGCCACTCCAGCCTGCGCATCCCGCTCTGACAGCCTGGACAGATGGAATAGCATTTGACGGACACGGGGAACGGCCACGGCGTCTTCGCCCCCACCCGGCACAAGTGGCCCACACGCCTTCCTGCGACCGGCACGCTCGGTCCGGCGGGCCGTTCGGTTGGGCGGTGTCGACGGGCACGGTCGGGAGGGTCGGGTGATCATGAGAGGTGTGGGGTGGTCCGCGCTGATCGGCATCGGCGTGATCAACACCTACTACCTTGCCGATGCTGATCTGCTCGTGTCCGTCCGCGGGGGAGGCGGTGCCCCGGGTCGGGCGTCCGGTTGGCGAAGCCCGGAGCCGTGCGGTGCCCGTGGCCCACATCCAACCGGACCTGGCCGACGTGGCGCTCGCGCCACGGTGACATCCTCGGAACGGCCCTGGCCGTCCCGCACGCCGGTCTGGCCGAACCCGTACGGCTGGCGGGCGACTCACTTTTCGTCATCAAGGCGCGGCATTCGATTTTCTACGAGACTCCGCTGTTCTGGTGCGGCTCGACGGGGCGGCGAGCGGCGGCCCGGCATGTCGAAGTGCGGCCCGGGCGGGTTCAGTTCGTACATGGGGTTCGCCTTCGGTTTGTTCGCGGTGCCGCTGTGGTCCGGCGCCGCGGTCCCTTTCGGCGAGGAGCGAGGACAGCCGCCCGATTCTGTGCTGCCTGCTCGCCAGCGCTGGTCTCACTCCTCAACGACGACGCGCACGCTCCCGATCTCTGTGTCCACAGCGTCCGGCACGGCTATCCCGGCCTTCATGCCGTCTCACAGGTGCGTCAGAACCTCAAAGGTGAGTCGCTCGCCGGGCAGTGCCACGGGGATCCCCGTCGGATAGTGGGTCAGCATCTCCGCGCGTACCCGCCTCCGCCGCCGCCCGCGTCCAGGACGGAGCCCTCCACTACTTCGACATCGCCGAACACCGGGCGTTCTTCGCCTGGGCCGCGGTGGAAGTCCTTCGCCACACCGGTATCCGCATCGAGGAGATGCTGGAACTCAGCCACCACGCGATGATCCAGTACCGCCTGCCCACCACTGGCGAGACCGTCCCGCTCCTCCAGATCGCCCCGTCCAAAACGGACCAGGAACGCGTCCTGCTCGTCAGCCCCGAACTCGCCGACGTCCTGGCCACGGTCATCCGCCGCGTCCGCGACCCGGCGACCGGCACCATCCCGCTCCTGTCCGACTACGACTACGAAGAACGCGTCTGGAACCCGCCCGCACCTTTGCTGTTCCAGTGAGACCGCAGCGGCGAGGGGTCCCGCATGAGCGGCGAGTTCATCCGCAACGCACTCGGCGAAGTCCTCACTTTCCTCGGCCTGACCGACTCCACCGGCCAGCCCCTGGACTTCGCCCCCCCCCACGACTTCCGCCGCATCTTCATCACCGACGCCATCCGCTCCGGACTGCCCCCGCACATCGCCGCGAAGATCTGCGGACACGCCGCTTTGGACACGACTATGGGCTATGCCGCGATCTACCCGGAGGACGTGATCTCCCATCACCGGGCCTTCATCGCCCGTCGCAGAACCGAGCGGCCCAGCGAGGAGTACCGCGAGCTCACCACCACCGAGTGGGACGAGTTCCTCGCCCACTTCGAACTTCGCAAGGTCGCCCTGGGAACCTGCGGTCGCGATTACGCGACCCCGTGCCAGCATGAAAACGCCTGTGTCAGATGCCCCCTACTGCTCGTTGACCCAGCCCAGATGCCACGCCTCCAGGAGATCCACGCCAACCTTGTTGACCGCCTCCAGGAGGCCAAGGACCAGGGCTGGCTCGGCGAAGTCGCCGCCATCGAGACCACCATGGCCGCCGCCGCCCAGAAGCTGGAAACCATGCGCGCGCGTGCAGCGCAACCGTCCGCCGTCCACCTCGGCATGCCCGACTTCCGCCGCGATGCCGGACGAAGCAGCACCGATCTGGAGGGCTGAGCGCCGATACGTTTCCCCTCTCCGGCCCGCAAAATGGAGGTCCTCTTGTGGAGTGGGGCCTGGCAGGATGCCCGGATGGAGATCTTGGAGGAAATCGCGCCGCTGCTGGGCTCACTGGCCAGTTCGAGTCACGTCTACGCCAAGTGGGGCGCGGTATCGGAGGTCACCATCGCGGAGCAAGTGTTCGACCTCGTCAGGGTCGCGCAGGCCGACTGGGCGCATCAGGCCGTCGCGGGCGCCGTCGGCCCTGCCTCCGCTCGCGAGATCGAGGCGGCGCTTGAGCCCGTCGAAGCGGCCGGCGCCATCGCGCTGATGACCAACCTGTCGGCCTTCGACCTCGTCTACTCGCGGCACCATCTCCGAGACCGCGATCACGCGGAGCGGGTGGCCACGCGGGTGGCGAAGCTCCTTGCCCAGGCGCGAGCTGGGTCACGAACACGGAGGACATGGGCAACGGCCGTGCGTGGACGCCCGTCACCCGGCACGGCATCGATGTCGTCGTTGCCGGAAGCACCGTAGAGCACTTCGTGATCCTGCTCGCGCTGGGTGACGATTGACAAGGGGCCAGAACATCTCCGGACGTGGCCTCCCTTCCTGGATCAGCCCCCGGCCAACTCCCTGACAGAGCCGCTATCGTGCAGCCGTGACCGGTTCTGCTGCACAGCGCCCCCTGCTCTTCCTCGATGTCGACGGTCCGCTCATTCCGTTCGGGACGGCGCCGCAGGAGTATCCGGACGGACACCCGACGTATCAGGCAGGTACCGAAGCACAGAGAGCCGGCTCGAATCCTCTTCTGGCCAGGATCGATCCCGAGCATGGGCCACGATTGACGGCGCTACCGTGCGATCTCGTTTGGGCCACGACCTGGACGGCCGACGCGAATGAGTGCATCGCACCACGGATCGGCCTGCCGCAGCTGACAGTGGTGATCTGGCCGGAGCCCACCGACGAAGACGAACAGGCCGAGCGGGCCGGACTGCACTGGAAGACCCGCACTCTGGTCAACTGGGCAGCCGGGCGCTCGTTCGCCTGGGTCGACGATGAGATCACGGACATCGATCGGGCCTGGGTGTCCGCCCACCACCAAGGACATGCCCTCCTCCATCGCGTCGACCCCCGCCGGGGCCTCACCAACCTGGACTACAGCGCTCTCAACAAGTGGTTGCACAAGATTCACGCGACACACCCGCCGGACAGCGCTTCTTGAAACTGCTCGGAAACCAGGCCGCCCGCGACACGAACACGGGCCGCCCCGTCGCGCATCAGTAGCGTCTGTCCAGAGCATCGACAAGATTGCGGAGTTCTCGCGCCCGTCGTCGGGACATCGCCAGCATCACCGCTTCGAGGTGCTCACGGGCCTGCCAAGGGTCTCCGCAGCAGGCCCATTCCGTGCAGCCGCCGCTCTCGTATTCCCACAAGCGACGGTTCGGCTGGTGGACGAAGCTTCTCCAGCGCACCATGGCCGACCCGATCGAGCCCGGCCACCGGTCCTTCTTCTGACGCTCTATCCGTCGAACTTCAGCGAGCGCTGCCGAGGACAGACCATGGATGGTCGTGATGTCGTCTTGCATCCGAGGCCGGCGCGGAAGCTCGGTACGGACGCGGCCAGGCCGTCTACGCGGCATCGGCCTTTCTGATGATCGTCATGCTAGCCATCATCTCACCGGTGGGCGCTTCGGGACCAGACCGGGTCGACCCCACGGCCCTGACGAGCGCGCTTGCCCCCTACGGCTCGCGCCTGCGGCTGCCGCTCATGCTTGGGAATGGGGTCTGCTGACCAAAGCCTGCCGACAACAGGCCGTCCGCGACACGCCGAACGCCGCAACATCACACAGTTCGCTACGGTCACTCACGGTCAACGCGCGAGATCGCTGTCCCCGAGATCCGCTTCAAGATCAGTTCGGATAAGCCTGCGTCCGCTGCTCCCTCTTACGCCCCGACCCCACCCAGCGCAGCCGGCTGGTCGAGATCGGCGACAACCTCGTTGCCCGCATCACCGAAGCGGAGAAAGAGGGCTGGCTCGGCGAGATCGAAGGGCTTCAGGTCAGCCTTGCCAGCGCCCGGGCCAAGCTCGACCAGATTCGACACCGCGACCACCGGCAGACCGGTGGACCTCGGCCTGCCCACCTGGCCCACGGACCTGATGGAGGCAGTCGAGGCCCGGAGACGAAGGTCGGGGCACACGGGACGAGCCGCCCCGGCGCTTGTGCGATCCACGCCGGTGTGCCTCGTGGGCACCGGCGTGGGAAGGCATCGGCGCCGGGCTGCGGATGCCCGCCGAACCGATTGAAGAGTCTCCCCGTGGCCATCTCCGCGCCGGCCCCGGCGTCACCGAGGTGTTCGAACCCCGCCCCGCATACGTGCCCCGATTGGGGTCTGGTTGGTTGCTGGTGAGCCTGGCCGGATGTCACACGGGGGCTGCCGCTCAGGGTCAGTCCGGTGTGCGGGCGGGTGCGCGGGTCAGTCCGGCGTCGCCGGTCGACGGGGGTCTGTCGAGGCGGCGGGACAGTGCTTTCAGGATGTAGGTGGGCGTGGGCGTGGGGCGGACGAGGGCGGGTGCCCGTGAGCCGGCGCGTCACTGTCGTGCGGTGCACGGTCTGGCTGTGACCGTGTTCTGACCCGACCAGGGAGATGGCGTGGGCGAGCTGGGTCGCGTTCCATTCCGCTTCTTCAAGAAGCTGTGCGAGCCCTGTGTTGGGTCGCTTGGAAGACATCGCCCCCCGGGTTCTGAGCGTTGGCCGGAGGTGACCCGGATACGCCTTGTTTCACAAGGGCGCAAGGTTGCGGCACGTGCAGCACATATGCGCACCAATACCCCTGCACAGAAGGGGACTTCGGTGGATGTACTGGATGTGCGGTACCCATCGCGATCGGGTGCTCACCCCTTGCCGGTGTGCCGGCTGTCTCTGGGCACGCAGCGCTTCCTGATGCTGATCTCCCATACCGAGAGCGAGGTGGACACGTATGTCTCCGTCTTCCGTGTGCTGGTACCCGGTCACGATTCCGGGGGTGGCGCTTCCAGCCGGTCAAGTCCTGGTCGCTGACGAGTTGTTGTGGCCCGACGGGCGTGTCATGGCGTGCGCCGCGGCGCCGATGGTCGCGGGCGCGCTGAGCTCCGTCGGGCATCCGGTGGTGACGGGTCCGGTCCGGTTGCTGAGCGACGGGCTGGACAGTGATTTCCAGGCCGCTGTCGCCCGCACCGCCGTGAGCGCGTGCGCGTCCGGTCAGGCCCCCGGTGCCGAGAGTCCCGGCGGGGTGGCCGTGCTGGTGGCGGCGTCGGACGTACGTCTGGTTTCGGTGGCGGAGGGAGCTGTGGACTCCTGGGCGGGGGTCATGCGGCCCAGGACGGTCCTACTGGCCTCTCCGCGATCGTTCTGCGCGGGGGTGGAGCGGGCGATCGACGTTGTGGAGGCTCTGCTGGAGCAGGAGCACGCGCCCGGTGGGCTGCGGGTGTTCGTACGGAAACAGATCGTCCACAACACCCATGTCATCGCGGATCTGACCGAGCGCGGGGCGGTGTTCGTGGAGGAACTGGACGAGGTTCCCGCGGGGTCTCTGGTGGTGTTCTCCGCCCACGGTGTCTCCCCGCAGGTCCGTGCGGAGGCGGAGCGCAGGGACCTGACGGTGGTGGACGCGACGTGTCCGCTGGTGACGAAGGTCCACGCGGAGGCGCGTCGTTTCGCCGACCGCGGCAGCAGCATCGTCCTCATCGGCCACGCGGGCCACGAGGAGGTCGAGGGTACCTACGGCGAAGCGCCCGACGCCACCGTTGTCGTCGGCGGTCCGCAGGACATCGCCGGCCTGGATCTGCCGGACCCGTCGAACATCACGTACCTGACACAGACCACGCTCGCCGTGGACGAGACGCGGGCGACGATCGCCGCGCTCAAGGAGCGGTTCCCCCAGGCGCGCGGTCCGGGCTCGGAGGACATCTGTTACGCCACCACCAACCGCCAGAACGCCCTGAGCGCCATCACCGCGCAGGCCGACCTCGTCCTGGTCCTCGGCTCGGACAACTCCTCCAACTCGGTCCGGCTGGTGGAACTGGCCCGTACGGCGGGCACTCGGGCTCATCTGATCGAGGACCCCTCCCGCATCCGGCCCGACTGGCTGCGGGACGTGGCCACCATCGGCCTCAGCGCCGGGGCGTCCGCCCCGCCCGCCCTGGTCCAGGAGACCCTCTCGGCCCTGGCCGGGCTGGGGCCTCTCGCCGTGCAGGAAGACAACACCACGACCGAGGACACCTACTTCGCACCGCCCGCGGCAGTGAGGAAGAACCGATGAGCCCCGTCAGCACTTCTCCCACCCGTTTCCCGCTGCTGGCGCAGGCCGACACCCCCGGGGCCCTGAAGGCCGTGCCCCGGGAACGGCTGGGCGAACTGGCCGCCGAGATCAGGGCGTTCCTGGTGGAGAAGGTGTGTGCGACGGGCGGTCATCTGGGACCGAACCTGGGGGTGGTGGAGCTGACGCTGGCGCTGCACCGGGTGTTCGACTCGCCCCGGGACACGATCGTCTTCGACACCGGCCACCAGGCGTACGTCCACAAGCTGCTGACGGGCCGTGGCAACGCGTTCGGATCGCTGCGTCAGGCTGGCGGTCTGTCGGGGTACCCGTCGCGGGCCGAATCGCCCCACGACCTGGTGGAGAACTCCCACGCCTCGACCGCGCTCTCCTATGCGGACGGCCTGGCGAAGGCACTTGCTCTCAGCGGGGAAAGCGGCCGCGCGGTCGTGGCTGTCATTGGCGACGGGGCTCTCACCGGCGGAATGGCCTGGGAGGCTCTGAACAACATCGGCGGCGCCCCTGGACGCCCGGTGATCGTGGTACTCAACGACAACGGCCGCTCCTACGACCCCACCACCGGCGCCCTCGCCGAGCATCTGAGCGCACTGAAACGGCCGGAGGGCACGACGGGGGACGAGCTGCGGAACCTGTTCACCGAGCTGCAACTCGCTTACCTTGGTCCCGTCAACGGGCATGACCCGTCCGCCGTCGAGGACGCGCTTCGCCGGGCGCGGGCGCTGGATCGTCCGGCGGTTGTGCACGTGGTGACGGTCAAGGGCCGCGGTTACCCGCCCGCGGAGGGCGATGAGGCGGACTGCCTGCACGCGGTCGGTGTCGTGGACCCGTCCACCGGCCGTCCCGCCCGAGCGGCCAAGGGCTCGGGCTCGGGACGGCCGTGGACAGGCATGTTCGCCGATGAACTCGTGACGGTGGCGGCCGAACACCCCAAGGTGGTGGCGGTCACCGCGTCGATGCTGCGGCCGACCGGCTTGCACCTTATGCGGGAGAAGTTCCCGGAGCGTGTCTTCGACGTCGGGATCGCCGAACAGCACGCGGTCACGTCGGCGGCCGGGCTGGCCATGGAGGGTTTCCACCCCGTCGTCGCCATCTACGCGACCTTCCTCAGCCGGGCGTTCGACCAGGTCCTGATGGATGTGGCGCTGCACGGTCTGCCCGTGACGTTCGTTCTGGACCGGGCCGGGATCACCGGCCCCGACGGCCCCTCACACCACGGCATGTGGGACCTGGCGCTCCTGGGCGCCGTTCCCGGCATGCGGGTCGCCGTTCCCCGAGACGCCGCACAACTGCGGGAACTCCTCGCCGAGGCCGTCACCCACCACGCCGGACCCACCGCCCTGCGCTTCCCCAAAGGCGCCGCCGGGGAGGACATCGCGGCGCTGGAACGCCACGGTCCCGTCGACATCCTGTTCCGCTCCGGAGTCCGGGACGTCCTGCTGGTCGCCGCCGGCCCGCTGGCCGGAGCGGCCGTCGAAGCCGCCGCCTATCTCGACCGCCGGGGCATCGGCTGCACCGTCGCCGACCCCCGCTGGGCCCTGCCCGTCCCGTACCAGCTCACCGAACTCGCCGCACGTCACCGCCTGGTGGTCACCGTCGAGGACGGCATCCGCACCAGCGGCATCGGAACGGCCGTCGCCCGGACGCTCACCGACAGCGGAAGCACCGTCCGCACCCACGTCCTGGGCCTGCCCGACCGCTTCATCCCCCACGCCACCCGCACCGACCTGCTCAGCGCAGCGGGCCTTGACCGCCGGGGCATTGTCCACGCCGTACTCCGGGCCCGCGCGGGGCTCCCGCACCACACCGAGCGGCCGGAGCGACCCGCGCAGCCCAAACAGTCCGACCAGCCCGAGCGGGAAGGCAGGACCCGATGACCACCGACCTCGGCCTGCCCGCCCTCCCCAGCACTCCGGTGCGCCGCCGTACCCGCCAACTCCACGTCGGCGATGTCCTGGTGGGCGGCGGCGCACCGGTCTCGGTCCAGACGATGACCACCACCGTGACCGCCGATGTGGACGCCACTCTCCAGCAGATCGCCGAGATCACCGCCGCCGGCTGCGACATCGTCCGGGTCGCCGTCCCCTCCCAGGACGACGCCGACGCCCTTCCCCGCATCGTCGCGAGGTCGAAGCTGCCGGTGATCGCGGACATCCACTTCCAGCCCCGCTACGTCTTCGCCGCCCTCGACGCGGGCTGCGCCGCGGTGCGGGTCAACCCCGGCAACATCCGCAAGTTCGACGACCGGGTGGGCGAGATCGCGAAGGCCGCCGCCGCAGCGGGGGTGCCGATCCGGATCGGGGTCAACGCCGGTTCCCTCGATCCCCGGCTCCTGGCCAAACACGGCCGGGCGACTTCCGAGGCCCTGGTGGAGTCCGCCCTGTGGGAGTGCTCCCTCTTCGAGGAGCACGGCTTCCGGGATCTGAAGATCGCCGTCAAACACCACGACCCCGCCACGATGATCGCCGCGAACCGGCTCCTCGCCCGCTCGTGCGACTACCCCCTGCACCTCGGCGTCACCGAGGCCGGTCCGGCCTTCCAGGGAGCGATCAAATCCGCGGTCGCCTTCGGGATCCTCCTCGGCGAAGGACTGGGCGACACCATCCGTGTCTCCCTCTCCGCCCCACCCATCGAGCAGGTCAAGGCGGGCTGCCACATCCTGTCCTCGCTCGGACTGCGCCCCCGCAAGCTGGAGATCGTCTCCTGCCCCGGCTGCGGACGTCTCCAGGTCGACATCCACCAACTGGCCTCCCGTGTCGAGGCGGCCTTCGACGGCTTCCCACACCCCCTGCGCATCGCCGTCATGGGCTGCGTCGTCAACGGCCCAGGCGAGGCCCGCGAAGCCGACCTCGGCGTCTCCTGCGGCAATGGCAAGGGCCAGATCTTCCGCAAGGGCCAGGTCATCACCACCGTCCCCGAACACAGGATCGTCGAGACCCTCCTCGACGAAGCCCTCCGCCTCACCGACGAACCGTCTCCCCAGGACACTCCGCCACCGCCACAGGACCCCTCATGACCACCACAGCCCCAGCCCAGCCCGACGGCGCCGACCTGGACCGGGCCCGCGCCGACATCGACCGGATACTCGACGGCTTTCTCACCGGCAAGGCCCGTGCCGCCGCCCGGCAGAGGTTGCCGGGCGAAGTGACCGTGCTCCTGGCGGACTTCCTGGCGGCCGGCGGCAAACGCATCCGCCCCCTGCTCTGCCTGACCGGCTGGCGTGCCGCCGGGGGGCGGGGCCTCCCGCTCCCCGTGACCCGGGCCGCCGCCAGCCTGGAGATGTTCCACGCCTTCTGCCTGATCCACGACGACGTCATGGACCGCTCCGACACCCGCCGCGGACATCCCACCGTCCACCGTGCCCTCGCCGCCCGCCACGCCCCCGGCCGTACGCCCGCCGCCGCCAGCCGGCTCGGCGCCGGCGCCGCCGTCCTCATCGGCGACCTCGCCCTCGCCTGGTCCGACGAACTCCTCCACACCGCTGGCCTCAGCCACAAGCAGGTCACCGACGTCCTGCCCCTGCTTGACGCCATGCGCACCGAGGTCATGTACGGCCAGTACCTCGACGTCACCGCGACCGGCACCCCTGGCGTCGATGTCGGCCGGGCGCTGGCCATCTGCCGCTACAAAACCGCCAAATACACCATCGAACGCCCCTTGCACATCGGTGCCGCCCTCGCGGGCGCCGAACAGAGCCTGCTCGACTCCCTGTCCGCGTTCGCCATCCCTCTCGGCGAAGCCTTCCAGCTCCGCGACGACCTCCTCGGCGTCTTCGGCGACCCCGCCCGCACCGGCAAACCCGCACTCGACGACCTACGCGAAGGCAAAGCAACCGTCCTCATCGCCCTCGCACTGCGCCACGCCACCCGCACCCAGGCCGACCAGCTCCGGCACCTCCTTGGCCACCGCGGCCTCACCCACGACCAGGCCGCCACCGCCCGCAGCATCATCACCGCCACCGGTGCCGTCCAGCGCGTCGAAACCATGATCACCGAACGGCACGGACAGGCCCTCCACCACCTTCACACCATCCCTCTAGAGCCCGCGTCCGCCCGCCACCTGCGGGACCTGGCCGACCGCGCTGTCCGCAGGCACACCTGAGCACTCCACACCCTCGGCAAGCCCAACCACCGACGTGAACCGGATGGGCACCAAGACCGATCCGGTCACGTCGTTCCACTTCACCAACTCCGCGGCAATGCTTTTCGATTCGGCACCTGAACCCGCCGTCCCCTGGTCGCAGTGACGGGGCTGACCACTTTCAGAAACCGCCGGGAAGCCGCCGGCGGCGCCACCTCCCCCGCGAGCCGCGGGGTCTCCAGCAAGATCAATCTCAGCGCAACTTTCTGTACGCCAACCACCCGCACCCTGATACGGGGAGAAATGAAAGGGAACTGTTGTGACTGCTATCGAGCAACCGGTACTGGGCGCGTTCACCCTGGGCCCGTTCTTCCGTTACGTACAACCTAAATGCAGCCCTCACCTTCACTGGCTTGAGGGGCGAACCAGTCAATTCTATGAAAAGGTTCGACACCTGTTCCCCACTGAATCCAGTTTCCGAAATTTCACCCGACAGGAGCACGGACTGTACCTGGCCCTGCATTATCCGGATGGACTTCCGGACAGGCTGGCAGACATTGGGGACTGGGTAATCACCTGGTTCGCACTGGACGACCTGTGCACCAACGGATCCGCCATTGGCGATGAATCCGTCTATCCCACGATGCGTGAAGCCGTCCTGGGGCATGCCACAGGCACGCCATTCGACATAATCACACCCATCGCAAGGACCATTGAATCGAAGATGCCACCCGCACAGTGGGACCGCTTCGTCAACTTGATGAACGACATGATCAGCGGCTTCGCCGCCGAGGACGAAATCAGGACTGGACGTGCGCGCCGGGACATACCGACCTACGTGAAGGCTCGCCCCGGGAGTAGCGGAATGTACTGGTCCTATTTGTTGTGTGAGTACGCTCTCGCCATAGACGCGAGCCCTTACGCGACCCCCGGATTGGAAGAGGTGGTCGATGCAGCCGTTTGGAATGCCGTATATATCAACGACATCATCTCCTATCGCAAAGAAGTGCTATTGGGCCGCGACCCCTGCAACTTTGTCAGTCTCTATATGCATGAGACTGGGGCCGACCTCCAGCAAGCCGTCACCCACATCCACGGACTCGCCCTACAAGCCGAGCGGCGAGTCCTCGAACTCCAGACTGCCGCTGATCCCACTGCGCGAACGGTAATTGCCGCAGTCGTCGACCAAATGGCTGGTACCGTCGCCTGGCAGGTCCTCTCCCCCCGCTACCTAGGTGAGGGCCGATGGAGCGGAATGACGGAGGGGACATGGCGTCTCTATGCAGACCGAACCACCGTTACATCCTGAATTCAACCTCGCGGGTTCACCATAGCTATGCGAGCGCAGGGCCGTGATGTAACAGGCGCAGGACCGGACCCAGCCCCTCAAGGCGATCGACAAGGGCACCGTCAGGATGGCGACGTGCACCTACGACCTTCCCGGGGCCGAGCACCCCGCGCTGGACTGGACGCTGAACAAGGCGCAGTCCGACTACTTCCTCATCGAGAGCAAGAAGTACCCGGGCAACGCCCTGGACCAGGGCTTTGCCCGCTCCTGATTCATGTCCCCGGCCCCGGAGAACACCTTCGAACACATGCAGAAGTGGACCGTGCACTACCTGCCGGCGTAAGCACGCGCGCCGTCCGGGACCGGACAGACCCCCCGGGGCCGGCAGAGCAGGGTGCCCTGCGCGCCCCGGGGGTGTACCGCGCACTGACATACAGCGCGATGACCGTGTCGCCTGCCCTCCGGGGGGCTGGGGTCAACTGCGGTCCATGGCGGTCAGTTTGGTCCGGATGTCGGACTGGAATGATGTCTGCATGTCCTTGTACGGCGCGGTCGAGTACCAGTGCCCGTTCACGAAGAGCGGTTCGCCGGATGCCGTGAGCCGGCAGGGGATGTCGCCCTTCTCCAGGTCGGCGAGGAACACGTCCGCCTTGACGACGGCGGCTTCGTCCGCCGGCCGTTCGGGTTCGCCGTAGGTCGTCACACGGAACAGGACGGCGTAGCGCTTGTGCAGGCCGAAGCCGCGCGGCGGGATCCTCTTCGACCCCTTTGTACGGCTCGTAGCCGTATTGGGAGGTCACCTTGAAGCGGCTGGTGCCCAACGGGCCCTGTGGGCCCGTGATCCACAGGCCGCGGACGAGCCACCCCGGCGCGACGGCGAACCTGCCCAGCGCCGAGTCGGGATTGTCCGTGATCTTCTCGGGGGCGGCGGCCTCGCCCGCCGGCACGATGTCGACGTTCCCTCCCCGGTCTGGGCTGTTGTAGCTGTCGACGACGAGGTTCTTGTGATCGAAGGGCAGGAAGTCCGGCCTCGGGTCCAGCTCCCTGCTGCACGAGTCCTTGACGCGGCTGCCCTTGGGCAGACGCGAAGCGGCGGCGGCGAGCGCGGTACGCCGCTGCTCGAAGCGGGGTCCGTACTCCTTGAGGACGGCCTTCAGGGCCCTGTCCGTGCGCTCTTCCTCGCTGTCTCCGCCTCCGTCACAGCCGGACAGCACCACGGCCACGGCCGCCACCGTGCCCAGGACGGCGCTCTTCCGTATCCCCGTGCGCATCCGTTCCCTTCCCCGTCATGCTGCCGCCCCCCAAGCGTGCCCGACACCCCCTTCCCTGACACCGCAACAGGAGCGTCGCCCCAGGGCCGCGAGACCACGGCCCGGCGACGACGAGTTCGCAGGTGTCGGGGATCTTGGAAGTCGTCCGGGGAAGGAAGATCACGAGGATCGCCGCAGCCCGCGTCTACAGATGGTGAGCCAGGTGCTGGGTTCCGGGAGGCAAGTCCGGGGGCGTGACGCGGGCCGGAGGAGCCGCCGTCAGAGGGCACGAGTGCAGGCGCAGTACAGGTTCCACGTCACGCCGTCCCACCGGGCCCCGCAGGACCGGAGAGCCGCTACTCGGCGAAAGCGCCCAGGACCGTGCGGCATCCCGGCAGGCGGGCTCGATGTGATGGCGCCCGCACAGGGCTTAGTTCAGAGAAGTGACGAGGCCGAAGCTGATGGCCCCTGACCAGATGGCTGACGGCATGCGACCCTCCGTGGCCGTACGGCGGCCAAGCCGCCAGTAGGGAGAACAAGACGGGCGCGCACTACCCGCCCGTACCCCGATCCTCACCCGGCCCCGCCCGGCTCGCACCACGAGCCGGGCGACGCCGGGTTATGCGTCGCCGGTCAGTTCCTTGTGCGCGTCGCAGGCCTGGGCGATCGGATCTGTCCGGACCATCTGGCGTGCCTGTGCCGTGGTGAGAGTGCCGCCCGTAGGACCTTTGATGGCCCAGCAGCCGGGGATATGGAAACGCACCCCGCGCCCTTTTCCGTCTGGGTCGCCCGGGGCGGCCCGGAGTCGCTCGCCGATCCACCCCTGCGGGCTGTCGGCGGGAGGTTCGGCGTCGGGCGGCGGCGCGGGAGCCCTGGACGTGCGCAGGGCCGGCACGCCGTCGTAGGAGACACCGGGAAGAGGCCGGACGTGCGTCCCGGGGGCATCGATTTCGATCAGGTCTTCGGCGAGATCGTGCCCGGTGGTGGCGGCGCGGGAGCTCCAGCCGCGCAGCGCTATCCGGTAGACCCAGCCGCCGGTGCTGGTCTGCCAGCGGCGGACAAGGCGCCCGGTGACGCGGCCGTCCGGCAGCAGCACCCGCAGCGGCGGCAGCGCGCCAGTGGGGGTGCTGCGGTGAGGTGTGTCCTGTCCGCGCGGCGTGTGAGTCATCCGTGTCAGGCGGTCTGAGGCGGTTGTCCGCCGGGGCCGGCACCGCGGAGCGCCGGGTCCTGGTCGTGGACGTGCTTGAGCGTCATCCGTGCCTCGACGACGGTGCCGGTCTCCAGGGTCTTCCAGTACGGGTGCGTGGAGACGGTGAGGGAGAGCTGAAGGACCTCGCCGCGCAGCCGGGCTTCGTCCGTCTTCTGCTGATCGGTGTAGCCGGGGCTGGGGGCCATGGAGGCCCGGCGCTCGCTGTAGGGCTGCTTGTCGCCCTCCCAGCCGGGCGATGGTTCGACGGACCAGGGCAGGGCCTGGCACAGCGCCCGGTAGGCGGCGCTGGCCTGGTGAAGGCGCAGCTGGGCGTCACGGAGGTCGTCGGGGAAGTCGTACTCGGCCATGGCTAGAATAGTATGCCTGTTCGAATTGGGGTGGGTGTGCGACACACAGACCTGGGCGGGATGTGCCGTTCCGCCTAGGCGTGCCGGCGAACGGACCCTGGACCTCGTATAGCGTCGATAGGTATTATGCGGGCTTCCGGAGTAATTTGATGTATCATCACTACATGACGAAGGAAGCTTCATCGGCCCAGCGAACCCGTGCGCTGATCATCGACGCGGCCGCCGATCTTCTGGCGGCGTCGGCCAGTGGGGAGTTCTCGACCCGCGAGGTGTGTGAAGCGGCCGGCGTCACGGCGCCGACCTTGTACCACCACTTCGGCGACAAGGACGGACTGCTGCGAGAGGTGGCGGCGGACAGGTTCAGCCGCTACCTGACCCGCAAGCAGGCCCTGGAGACGACCGGGGATCCGGTCGAGGACTTTCTTCGCGGCTGGGACGTGCACGTGGAGTTCGGGGTGACCAACCCCGCGCTCTACAACATCATGTACGGCCGCCCGATAGGCGGCGGTACGACTCCGGCGGATAACGCCCACGCGGTTCTCGTGGCGATGATGCGCGACCTGGAGCGAGCCGGACGGCTGCGCATGCCGATCGGGACGGCCGCGGACATGGTGGCCTCGGCCGCGGTAGGGGTCACGTTGCATCTGATCCGCACCCGCGCGGCAGCCGGCGACCACCTGTCAGCACTCGTGCGTGACGCCGTCACCGCGGCCGTCATCAGCCCGCCGGTCATCCCTGGGGCCGCTTCGGTGACGCCGCGGCTCGCGCGAGCTGCCGCGCGGCTGGAAGCAGAGATGCCGCACGGCTCCGTCGGCACGCTACGTGCCTCGGAAGCCACGCTGTTGCGCGAATGGCTGGCCCGGTTGTCCGTCCCCGGCCCCATGGCAGGCGGCGCCCCGTCCTGACGGCGCCCTCCGGGGCGACTGGCCACATCATCGGCAGGTTTCCCCGACCTGCGGACTCGACATGAAAGAAGAGCACATGAGCACCATCCACCAGGAACAGGCCCACAGGGAAGAGGAGATCCAGCGGATCTTGGACGGCGTCGCGCAAGGCTTCGGCCACCCCATGCGCTCGCCGATCCTCAAGACCCCGGGCGACTACGGCCTGGCCTATCAGGAGGTGTCTTTCCCCTCCATGGACGGCGTGCCGCTGGAAGCCTGGTACATCCCCTGTGGTGGATCGGACAAGCTGATCATCGCCAACCATCCCCTGTGGTTCAACCGCTACGGTTTCCCCGCCCACCTGGAGCCCTGGAAGTCGATCGGGGCAAGCACCGGCAACGACTTCGAGGTCGACTTCGTGCCTGACTACCGCATCCTGCACGAGGCCGGATACAACGTCCTCACCTACGACATGCGCAACCTCGGCCACAGCGGAACCGGCAACGGCGGCATCGGCAGCGGCGGCCGCTTCGAAGCCCGCGACGTCGTCGGCTCTCTGCAGTACGCGCGCGCCCGCGAAGACCTCAAGGACATGACCATCGGTCTGTTCAGCCGATGCCAGGGCTCAAACGCGACCATGTTCGCCATGCAGATGTACCCCGAGCATTTCGAAGGCGTGCGCTGCATCGTTTCCCCGCAGCCACTGTCGGTCGGCGTGACCATGCAGCGCACCCTGGAGATGCTGGGCCTGCCCGAGCGCATCGCCGAGCTGGAGGAAAAGGTCCGCCGGATCGTCAGCTTCCCCTTCTCGGAGATGTCGCCGGTCGAGGCCGCCAAAAGCGTCACCATCCCCACCTTCCTCTACCAGGTCCACGACGACCTGCTGACTCGCCCCGACGACATCCAGGCGATGTTCGACAACATCCCGACCGAGGACAAGAAACTCGTCTGGGTCCACGGAACCACCGCCCGCTGGGACGGCTACCTGCACTTCCAGCGCGAGCCCAAGGAAATGCTGGACTGGTTCGCCACCCACATGAAGTAGCCCCAGCCTCCCCATCGGCCGCATCAGAAAGGGGGCGGGCCACGCCGGTAACGTCTTGGCCCGCCCCCAGCGACGCGAGGCGCAAGCCAGCGCTCAGCGGCGGCTGTCGCCGGGCGCGAGCAGGCTGGTGACTTCGGCGATCGCCTCCGGGGACGGCTTGAAGTAGCGGCGGACGTTCTCCGTCTTCTTGTGTCGCGACTTCGCCATCAGCATCAGCAGGCTCGCCCCAACCTCACCGAGGTGGGTCAGGGCAGAGTGGCGGTACTCGTGCAGGTCCCAGCCCGTGCCCGGCCCGCGCAGGGCCGTGTGCTCGTCGAGCAGGGCACGGGCCCGCCCGTACGACAGCCGGGCGAACCCGGTATCGGGGCAGACGTCGCGCGAGCTGACGACCTTGCCAGGGCCGGGCTTTCGATGGGTAACGAACACCGGCCCGCGGGTGCGACCCTTCAGCAGCTGCGGCAACAGCCTGGCGGTGCCGGCATCCCAGTACACGGTCTCCAGCACGAAGTCCTCACGAGACTGGCCCCGGCGGCGGGCCTTGCTCCGCGCGCTCTTCGCCTTGACTGGGCAGCGGCGCCCAGCGAAGTCCAGTTCCTCGATGTTCACGCCGAGGATCTCCTCCGCCCGCCCGGCGGTCTCGTAGAGCATCCGCCACAGCGTCTTCTCCCGCAGGTGCACCTCACGCCGCGCGATCAGCCGGTCGATCGCCATCTTCGATCGGGCCGGGGTCTCGGAGTCCGGCACCGCCAGCCGTTTCGCCCAGGCGGGGACCATCGGCCCCTCGTAGCCTCGCTCACGGCACCACCCGAGCCAGGACAGCACCCCCGCCCTGCGGGAGTTCCTCGTGTTCACTGCCGCAGTGCCCCAAAGAAGTTCCAGGGCCTCGCCGATCTCGTCGTCCGCGACGGCCGCCATCGGTCGGGCCTCGCCGAGCCGCTCGGCGGTCTTGCCCACCCCGATCCCGTAGTTGCGGACCGTGTTCGGGTTGCCGAGCGAGTCGAGGAAGACGTCGGTCGCCGCGCGGACAGTCAACGCCTTCCAGGCCGGAAGCTGTACGACGATGGGCACCGCTTCCTCCTCGCCGCAGATAATAGGGCCGCTTCACATAGCGCCCGGAGAACCTCACCGCAGGTGACGGATCAACCTACCGCAGATATTGGGGTGTTATCTGCGGGATGACTTCAGACCGTCCGGTCGCCGACACCTCGTCAGCTGCCCACCAGAGCCGACGCAGGCTTAGCGCCGGTTTTCGTTCGGAAGTTCCTCAACCCCCGGATCTTGGTGCGAAGGATCCGAAGGACTCGGTTATGAGCCTCCATCAGGCCGATGGTCTTCGTCTGACTCACGGGGACGGACGCGTAGGCGCCGTGGCCCGTGGCATGTAAAAGCGAGTCGAGATGCCGTGGGTCGGCTATCAGGGCCGGATCCAGGGTCACGAGGTAAGCCTTGAGAAGGTGCTCCGCGGCGATCCCGGCGTGGTGAACCGCGAAGTCGTATGACTCAGGTCCCTGGGAGAACGCCGCGAGCGCTGCGCTCATCCACTTCTTTGACGAGGTCTTGAGCTGTTCGGCATGCATGGGCTGGACCATACGGTCCGTCCGAGGTTTCGGGATCTCGTCTGCGTCGCCTAATCGAACGACCACGTGGCCGCCTTGAGGAAAATGGCCGTTCGACCCGACCGTCGGCCTGTGCGGGCGCAGGAATCTGTCCACAAGGCCGCACGGCTTGCCTGTTCATACGACCGACACCGACACCGACACGCAGCAGCCGGCACCGGAGCGCCCCGGGATCCTCGCCGCCGCTGTCGCCGCTGCGGCGCGTGGGGGACCCGGCGGGCAGACGCGTGGCGGGATGAGCGGGAGCGGGGTGCCGACGGAGCGGCAGGTGCAGATCCTGCGGACGGTCCGGGGCTGGATCGCGGAGCACGGAGAAGGACCGTCACTGCGGCAGACCGGCGACCTGGTCGGCCTGTCCAGCACCGCGCCGGTGGCGTACCAGCTCAGTCGGTCGGATGGAGGAGCTGGGGGATGATCAGCCGAAGCCCTCGCAGGTGGCACTCCGTCCGGCTCGGGCGCTGACACAGCGCCGATCGCGCCGCGGTGTGGATCACGGACAAACCACCAAGTCAAGGTGTGGTCAAGGCGTAAACGGACACGGGGTGGTTGTCCCTGGCCGTCTTGGCCCGCACCGCTTTCAGAGGGCGCGGACCGGGCCTGTCGCCGTCCCGGCCGCTGCGGGCGGTGGCCCTCCCTGGCTGCCGTCGTTGCGCCGCTGCGCCCCTGGTGACGCGGAACGGCCGGTCGGGGCGTTCCGCGTACCGGCCCGGGTGCCGGACTCCGGTACTCCCGGAGTCCGGCACCTCGGGGCTGGGGTCAGTCCTGGCGGTGGGTTGCGTAGGCGACCGCGATGAGGGGGAGCAGGAGCACGCCGAGGATCTTGATGTCGGCGGGTGTCCAGCCGCTGCTGATGGCGACGAGGAGCACGGTGAGGACGACGTAGGGCCAGTTGGGGGTGTGCGGGGCTCGGGGCGGGCGGGGCATGATGTCTTCCTTCTCTCGGTCATCGGCGCCTGGTGGCGTTGAGACCACCGTGTCCCGGGCCGGGAGCTTGATCTACGGATCCATGTTGTCCGCTGGATTTACTGGATGAGGGTGTCGCCAGGGCCCCTCGCATCGACGAAGAGGGGGGCCGGGTAGTGACAGGTGAGCGTCCTGGACGAGGGTACGGAGAGCTGAGGGGGGCTTCCCGGGAGATCAACGAGGTCGCCTCGGAGCTGCGGTCGTGGGTGAAGACCGCCGGACTCACCCTCGACGAATTGCAGCGCATGCTGACCAAGGAGCATTTCCGGGACGGGAATGTCCCCGGCAAGAGCACGGTGTCGAGCCGCTTACAGGGCCGGGGCCTGGATAAGGACTGGCCGTTCATCGAGGCGGTGGCGGACGCCTGCTCGGCCGACCACACCGAGCGAAAGCGCCTGCTGAACTCCGTACGGCCGACGTGGAAGAAGGCCAGCCAGGCGCCCACGTCACTCGCGCCGGGCCAACCTGGTGCGAGCGCGGAGGAAGTGGCGCGGCTTCAGCAGCACACGGTGGAGACCTCATGGCAACTGACACAGGCATGGGACCGCATCGCCAAGCTGGAGAAGGCCCGCCGCGACGCTGAAAAGCTCGCGAGCTTCCTTCTGGGCATTGTGGTGACCCTTTCCCATAAGGCCGAACATCTGACCGGGCAGCGGGAACATGTGGAACCGTACGGCGAAACCGCCCTGGCCGACCTTGAGGCCCGGCTGGCCAGGAGCGAAAGCCAGCGCGCCAGTGCCGAGGCCGAACTGGCGCGGGTTCTGGCAGAACGGAACCGAGCCGAAGTGCTTATCGGGCAGGCACGGGCGCGCGCCGCCGCGCTCGAAGAGGAGCTGCACGCGGTGCGTCCCCACGGTCCGGGCGAGGGCCCGGCGGGCACTCTGGCCCTCCCCGACGACCAGTTCGGTCAGGACGCGAACGCAGAAGCCATCGACCAAGTGCTGCGCCAAGTCTCAGAGCGGATCGACGACGGGACCCGGCATCTGGATCACTTGGCCGAGGAGATGGGCGCTGGTAGTCCACTGGACAACCCGCCCATCAGCATGGATGCGGTGGACAACAGGGCCACGGAGCCCGGCGGGGAGCCGCCGGCTGCGGGGCGACGCACGATGCTGACAGTGCCCCCGTGGCGACGCACGGCGCCGAGGGCCCGCACATGGATGGCCACGGCAGCCCTCGTCTCCCTCTTCACCGGAGGCGCCGTCTGGGGCCTCAGCTCCGACACTCCCGGCGGTGGACTGCGGAAGCCGGGACCCAGCGGCAGTACCGCCGGGCAGCACATAGCTGACGACAAACGGGACACCCTGCCGACCGATGTCGGCAGGGATCCGGTCGTCGACATTGGCGACGTGGAGATCAACACCCCTGAGATCATGGAACTGCCACGGTGCAGCGTCGCCTCGCCGGGAACGTTCAGCGCATCAGCGCGGACCACTCCTCACGCCCCTGCGCAACTCGGGCAGGAAGTCGGTCTTGAAGTGATACTCAGGCACGCGGACGGCGAGGCGTGCCGGTACAACTTCAACCGGGCGCTGAACCACCTCAATGTGTACCGAGTCGATGGCGATGCTTATGAGGGAATCGAGCCGCGCCCGGCCAAGGACGGTTACTGGAACTCTCAGTTGTGCAATGAAGACGATCTCGATGCCAACCTGGTTTTCCCAGACCGCTGGGCGAAGTTCGACAGATTCAGTCCCCTCAAGATGACGTTCGACTGGGATTTCCGGATCACCCCGGAGAAGTGCGTCACCCCTGCCCCCACGTTCATCGAGCCAGGAATCTATTACTACGCCTTCAGCGCGGCCGGTCCGTCGGAGTCTGAGGGCAACGACTTCAGCGGATACTTCGACGTAACGGAGTAGCCAGTCTGTTGCGTCAGGTCGCCGACCGGCCCGTCCGACCGATCCGGCGCAGGTTGCGAGCGTGGTGAAGCCCAGCTGGGACACGCCGCTCCCGGACCAGACCGACGTGCTCATTCCGGACGGACTCGCCGTCGACCTGCGCCGCCCCGTCACGGTCTCGCAACCCGAAGCGGGACCTGCCCCCAGCAACCCCGCCACCGCCAGCGCCGACGACCGTGAGGGGAACGGAGGCTTCGGCGTCGCTAGTCTCCGCCGCCGGCGTCGCAGCTTCGATGCGAGGCTGATCAGCCCGCTTTTGACGTGCGGGGCGGCTTTCATCGCGACGACGCTCGACTCTCACCATCCGGATCCTCACCCGCGTGTACTTGGGGTTCTCCGCGCAATGACTGCCGCGCGTGTAAGTGGACGCCGCGAAGCCCCATGGTCGTCGGCTTCCGCTGAGGGGTGCTGAGAGCGTCACCGGACATACGTAAGGCCCGTGCCGATGGCACGGGCCTTACGTATGTGTGATCTGAGTCACGCAGGATCGGGTTCGCGGCCCGATCGAACCCTCCAAGCACCGGACGGCTCACGTGCAAGAGAGTGCTGCCTGGACCACCGGGAAGTCAAAGCTCTCGGACACTTTCGGACGGGAGGCTGTCAAGTCGCGCGTCGTGGTCGCACGCCTCGGACAGGTCCGGACGGCACGGGAGATTCTCACCGACCAAACCAGTGGCGTGAGCCTCACGCTCCGTCAGTTTGTTTGCGTCCAGGGGCATTTGCCCGGCCCGAGTGCCGCCAGGCATGCTCGATCTGCGCCTAAGCGCCGAAGGGTTCGCGGCCCTTCGTTTCATCTCCACCAACCTCCAAGCACCGGCATCAACAGAATTGTGAGCGCTCATGTACATGCAATTCCAGATGAGGTTCGGTTCGGGCTTCTCCGCGCCCGGCTGCGTCGTCCTTCCCGGCATCTCCCGCAGTTTCGGCTTCTCCGGCAGCAGCGGCTCCGCCCGCGACCGCCGCTTCGGCTTCGTCCGCGTGCTGCTGGCTCTCCTCTCGGTCGTCGCCCTGGTGTGGGGGACGGTGTACGGCCACGCCGTCGAATGCATCGCGGCCGTCATCGCGGCCGTGCTCGTCGATGCGCTCGCGGGGCTCCTTCGCGGTCGCGCGGAGGCCTGACGACATGGCAGTCACCCTGGCCCCGGGGCCCAACCTGCGGAGAGTCCTACTCAAGCAATTCCGTATCTCCCGCCATACCGCGAAGACGCTGGCCTGGGAGCTGGGCACTTCTCCCGGCCACGTCCGTGCCTACCTTCACCTGGAGATCGTTCCCGATCCGCTGACCTACCTGAAGCTTCGGCTGCTCTTGAGCGTCGAGTCGGATCATGCGGATCTCTGGTACATCGCGCTCCTCGCCCAGCCGCAGCATCAGAAACGGACCAGCAACATCAAGAAGAGGCACGTCATGTCCGCCGGCGCGCCCGATCCGCTGACGGCGAAGTCCCCCGAGGAACTCGTGGAGAAGCTGCGCGAGGTCTACCACTGGGCGCTGCGGCCGTCCCTGCGGGAGCTGGAGGAGCGCACCGGCAGGGTGCTCAAGCGTTCCACCATCCACGACATGCTCCACCTCGACAACAAGATCCTGCCCCGCTTCGACAGGTACGCGATCTTCCTGGAGGTATGCGGGGTGCCGGACCTGTCCTACTGGATCGCCGCGTGGCGGGAGCTCGCGCCCGGGGCGACAGCGCCGCGGGTCCGGATGATCGAGGACGCGGCACTCGCCCGGTACGAAGCATCGGTGGACAAGGCGCAGCACACCCTCAGCGCCTCGTAGAACTAGATCCACCCAATGGGCCCCGCGGACGAACACGTCCGCGGGGCCCACGTCGTGTCCGAGGCAGGACCCGGGCCACTGCTACTACGGCCTCGCCGAGAACACCGTGGCCGCACCCATCGAGGTCAGCGACATCGCCGTGTGGCCCCGATAGCCCGGTCAGGGCCAGGGACACCGGCCGCTTCACCCCGGCCGGCGTACGGTTCACCACCGCATGGAGCCGCGAGCCCGTCGAACCTGCGCTGGTCGCCCCCGACCTCGTCGCGGAGTTCAGCACGGATATCGCCGTCGACCGCGGGGTCTACCGTCACCCGGTCCGCTTCGTACGGGTCCGGGCCGACATGGCGCCCGCCGACGCCCCGCCCTTCGACGCGGGCAACGAACCCGCCTCCGGCTGAGTGCCGCACGCGCCCACATGGAGATACGAGGTGTGTGGAGGTAGGGACGCTTCCCGGCGTGGGGGGCCCTCACACGGCAGTGGGCCGACGAACTGTCCACCAAGGTGCTGGGCCTGTCATTGGACCTCGACCGGCTCCACGCGATGCGCGCGGGTGGCTGGACGCCCCGCCCCAGGACCGGACACTGGAGCTGGCTGGCGGCTGCACCGACCCGAACTGCTACACCCCGCACTGACCGGCCAGGCACACCCGTCAGGACGGCCGGACAGCGGCCCTGACGCGGGGCCTTTTGGCGGGATGCCCGGGCCGTGCTTCCGCACAGGGTTCCGGGACTCCGGCGGCTGGGGTGGGCGTGTGGTCAGCGTTCGAGGAGGGCGACGCGGATGGCCCGCTCGACGTGGGCGGCGGTGTTTTCGTGTCCGGCGGCGTTGGGGTGGACCAGGGTGGCGCGCTTGCCGACAGTCGCGCAGTCCAGCAGGATGCCGGAGATCTTGGCGGGCCAGTAGTCCTCGGCATTGTCGCAGATGCCCTCGATCCATTTGGTGTCCGCGGGCTGGCAGGCATCGTGGCCGACGCTGGAGGAGTAGACGTCGACGTAGCGGTCCCCGAAGAATGCCGAGACCTGTTGGATCGTGCTGTTCAGCCGCTTGAGGACGTCGTCGCGGAGCCAGTTGACGTCGGCGTGGGTGACCGAGCCGAGCTCGGTGAGGGCGGGCCGGTTGCAGTCACTGCCCTTCTCCGGCAGGACGGCCGGGTAGCCGACCCTGATGACCTTGGCGTTGGGCGCGGCCTGGTGCACCTGGGGCAGCATCTCGACGTACTCGTCCTGGACCCGGGCGAGCTTGTCCTCGATGCTCTCCTCGCCCTCGGGCGGATTGGTGTAGTGGTGGCGGCAGGACTTGCCGGCCCTCTCCGACCAATTGCAGGAGGTGCCACTGGTCGACCTCATGCGGTTCCGCAGGCAGTGCGGCCCCTTCACCTGTGGCTGCGATGAGGAGTCGCTGGTGGACGATCCCGCGATTCCCCGGTCGTGAGCCAACCGCCCCTTGACCGGCGGGTGACCAAGGGGCACGCCCACGTGATCCATTCCGAATGGGGGGGCAGAAACGGTTGTCTGCGCCCCTGCTGCGGAAGCGGTAGTGCCTAGATCGGCCTGCTATCACCCCTTTCGCCGCCGCCATGAAGCATCGGCCACGTCCGCGGCGACGGTGCCCTGCAACCGCAGCGGGGCAACCGCCGCTGTCAGACCCAGGTGGCAGCATCATCGAAGTGAACGCCCTGAGGCGTCCTCAACTCACCTCCGTAGCCAACGAAGAGGAGCATTTTCCTTGCGACTGCATCACGTAACGCCCGGCATCGTCGCGGGCATCCTCGCCCCGGCCCTCCTGCTCGCCACCCCATCCTTCGCCGCCACGGCGGCACCGACCGCGGTGACGGTGCCCGCGGTGTCCTCGTCCACGGACGAGGCGGACGCCGACGACCTGAGGGTGGCCATAGTCCGGATCCTCGCCGACTCGGACAGCGGCCAGCGTGTGACACGAGAAGCCAACGCCCTCCTGGACGCCAACGACCCCGAGGCGATGCGCGCCTGGCTGGAGACCGGCTACCGCATCGCCCAGGCCGAGGACGACCGCGTCGCCATTACGCGCTTGCTCGCCGACCCCGACAGCGGCCGGCGCGTCATCGCCGAGGTCAACGCCCTCCTGGACGCCAACAACTCCGACGCGATGCGCGCCTGGCTGGAGACCGGCTACCGCATCGCCCAGGCCGAGGACGACCGCGTCGCCATCGCCCGCATCCTCGCCGACCCGTCCATCAGCCCGGCCCTGCGCGCGGCAGCCAACGCCGCCCTCGACGACAACACACCCGAAGCGCTGCGCTACTTCCTGGAAGTCGGCAGGTACCACCAGGTCGCCTGACCGGCACAGCGCCGCACCACAACGCGTCGCCCGGGTGGCACCTTCTGCCGCACGCCCGGTCGTCGGAACGCCGAGAATCCGGGCGGGGCCTCCTGCACCTCTGTGTGACGGCGGCCCCGCCCGGCAGGCCCTGTGTCGGCTCGGCGCCCTCGCAGAGTTCTGTGGTCTCGCCGCGCGGCGCGGCTCCGATCGAACCTGGGGGCGGAAACGGTCGTCTGCACCCCCTCCGGCCGGTGAGATGACCCGAGCTGTCATACAGGGCACATCGGCGCGCAATTCCAATCAGGTTCCCTTGCGTTCCGCCTCCCCATTCCGCACCCCGTCGCGACGTACTGCCACATCACTAACAGAATCGAACAGTCGCCGACCGTGGTGCCTCCGGAAGCGGCGACACCAGCAGGCCGAAGTGCGTCACGGGAACCGGACACGAGAGATGGCCAATCAAGGCTTCTGCGGGCGAGTTCGCACTCCTGGCCCTTCAGGAATCCATGAACCCGTTCACTTCCGCGTTCGACATCCTCCAGCTCGGCGACCAACAGATGCTGATGGCCCGCTCGTACAGCGAACGGAGGGCAGTGCTGGAGGCCCTGTTCACCGACCGGGCACATACGGCGCCGTGGACGCTGTGTCCGATGACGAGGGACCGGGTGGTGGCAGAGGAGTGGCTGAGGGACTGGACCGAGGTTCCTGGTCTGGAGGGCGTGGTTCTCAAGCCGGTAGCCGGGCGGTATACACCGGGCAAGCGGCAGGGCGGGTGGTCGAAGATCCGGCGCCGGGACACGACCGAGGCGGTGGTCGGTGCGGTGACCGGAACCCTGGCCCGGCCGCAGATGCTTGTCCTGGGCCGCTACGACGCCGGCGGGGTGCTGCGGTCGGTGGGCCGTACGACGGCGCTGCGGCCCGAGGCGGCCCGCCAGCTCACCGGCCGCCTTACCGAAGCCGGGCCCGACCACCCATCGACAGGCGTGCGGTTCACCGCCGCATGGGGCAGCCGTGAACCACTCGACCCGCTCCTCGTCGCCCCCGAGCTGATCGCCGAAATCAGCGCCGACCCGGCCGTCGACCGGGGGATCTACCGGCATCCGGTGCCCTTCGTACGGGTCCGGTCGGACATGGCGCCCGGCGACGTCCCGCCCTTCGGGCCGGGCGACGAACCCGCCGCCGGCTGACGCGAGCGCGAGGCGTCACAGTGCGGCGGGACGGTTCAGCACTTCGGGTCATCATGTCCGATGCTCACGAGCCTCCTTGCCTCGTCAGGGCTCGATACGGGGGGCGGTACGGCGCTGCTTCCATCCCTCCACGGACGCGACCGCCGAGGCCACCGGTCTGCTCGCCCCTGCTGACAGCAGACGGTAGGCCAAACCCTCAGCGCACTCCAGGTAATTGCGGAGTCACTTTCTGCGATCATGGTGCCGGGTGGTCACGGCTTCGCCATGACGGCGTGACGGACCGGCCGTTCGGCGTGCCCGTGAACTGCGCAAGGAGCCAACTGATCATGTCCGCACCTGTCGTTGACGTCTGGGGCGCTGCCGCCCCCGGAGCTCATTCGGCCTTTCCCCCTGCTCCGGAGCCGCATGACGAATGGGGCTTCGCCGGCGGTACGGCCTGGGTCTACTTCAGCCCGCTGAGCCGCCGCCGGCTCGTCCGCCCTGTCATCGTGTCCGACGGCTTCTCCAGCGGGTCGAGCAACATCGACCGGCTCTGGTACGGCCTGGAGGAGAACAACAACCTTCGCTTCGTCTCCGAGCTCCACGCGGCCGGCCGGGATGTGATCATCCTGGGCTACGCCGACCGGACGGCCTCGATCACGGACAACGCCGACACCGTCATCGACTGCATCCGCCGGACCATCGCCGAGCGGACGGGCGAGACCAAGCTCGTCGTGGGCGGATTCAGTATGGGCGGACTGGTCACCCGCTACGCCCTGGCGAAGATGGAGCAGGAGCCCAGCCTGCCCGACCACGAGACGTCCCTGTACTTCTCCTACGACACCCCCCACCAGGGCGCATGGTTCCCCGTTGCCCTCCAGGCGTTCACGCACTTCGCCACGGACAACTGGGCAGACGACCCCGACACCGGTGCCGTCCTGCGCCAATTCTCCTGGCTGCTCAACAGCCCCGCCGCCAAGGAGATGGCGCGGTGGCACATCGCCAAGGCCGACGCCGCCCCGGAGCAGGCACCGGAGCGGACCGCGTTCCTCAAGGCGCTTGAAGAGGTCGGGGGATGGCCCCGGAAGGTGCGCAAGGTCGGGGTCGCCAACGGCGTGGACACCGGCAGCGGCAACGGCATCAAGCCCGGCGTGACCGCGGTGAAGTGCGACGGTAAAACGCTGCACGACACCTGGCTGGGGACCCAGGCGCAGGGGGAGGCGGAAGTCGCCCTCCTGCGGAAGACCGGCGGCGAGCGGGTATCGGTCCGCACCAGCGGGCTGCCCGACATCGACGGTGCTCCCGGGGGCCTGTTCACCATGCCGTCCTCCGAGGGCGACACCGGCAGCTTCGGACTGGCCGCAGCCCTGATGGGCCAGCTCGGCAACGCCCTCGACCCGGACGTCATCGCCACCTCCTGCTTCGTCCCCAGCATCAGCGCCGTCGCCGCCGGTGCCATCGACGACCAGAAGGCCCTCTACCGGCCGATCACCCCGGACAACAGCGCACTCGACGCCTTCGTGTGCGCCAGCAGCAACGAGGGGCACACCGCCATGAGCGAAGTACTCGGCGGGTGGATCGTGAACGAGATCGTCGCCACCGGGTGACACCCTCCCGGGGTGGGCAGGACCGCACCGGCGGTCCTGCCCACCCCGGACCTCTCGCTGGCCGGACGGCTGAGCTGATCGCCGCCACCGACAACGGATTGCCCCGGCCCCGGGCGGGCGGGTGCCGAGGCAGCCTCAGTCGCGCGTGGATCCCAGATGGGCGTGACCTTCGGCCAACGTCGGCCGCCACACAGGCCCTGGTTCAGAAGTTACGAGCCCGAAGCTGATGGCCCCGCTCCAGATGACGGACGGCACGCGGACCCCCATACGGTCGGGCGAGGGGCGCAGCGGCATGTACTGCCGCCGTGACTCCGATCGTCACCCGGCGGCGCGAGCCGGACCCCGGGGCGGACGCACAGCCGCAGGGCCCAGGCCGTAAGCCACGCTGAAGCCCGTGGGATGCGGGGCGAGGCGGGTCGGCTGAAAGCGGATCACTCACGAGGGTGAAAGAGGATTTACCAGGGCACGGCTGGACAGATCTTCGTCGGCTGCCGCCCCGGCAGCCCGAGATCACACTGGAGCAGGCCATGACGATGATTCAGACCGGCATGATCAGCCTCGGCTCGGACAACGCGGTCGAGACCTCGGGCGGCAACACCTCGACCTTCACCCGGGTCACCTTCCCGACCCCGTTCCCGCTCGGGTCCGAGGTCATCGTGCTGCCGCTGACCCAGACATTCAACGGTCCGGACACCCCTGGAATCCGGGTCCACGACGTGAACGAGACCGGATTCCTGATCCGGCTCAACGAGGTCAGGGTGAACGCCAGCGTCCAGAGCGACGGCAAGCACACCACCGAACAGGTCGGCTGGCTGGCCACCACCGTCTGACACCTCCCGGGGCCTTCTCCTCCACCGTCGATACCGACCCAGCGGGTCGGGTTCTCACACCGGGCGGCCTGGCGGAGGGGCCGCGTCAGCAGCGCCGTCACGGAAAAAGCCCACCAGGTGAAAGACCTCCCCACCCAGCGCGCCCGCGAGCACAGGCGGAGCCCGTCCTCTGCCTGAGAGCGGGCTCCGCCTGCCGGCCTCCCCGCTCACCGCCGGCATCCTCCCGCCTGTCCAGCCCGCCGGCGCGCAGCCCGCTGCTACCGCGTCCTACGACTGGTCCGCTCTGAGCGACCCGTACACCGCCGGAATCATCAGCGCGGCCGACAACGGCTTCGAGTAACCCCCGGGACGGCTGCCAGCACACTGACCAGCCCTACCCGCAGGTCATCCACCGGGACCTCGGCTCGCTCACCGGACTGATCAACGCCAGCTGCGGCGCAGCGCCGATCGAGGACGTCACCTTCCGGCCTCAGCAGCCGATCGGCTTCGACAACGACGGCCGCCCTCTTCCACCCCCACGCCCGAGGACATCGCAACGCCGACGACCACGTCGCCTCGGCCATCCTCAACCGCATTGCCCCGAACTGATCCCCGCACCGAACACCACTCCCGGGTCCGGACGGAATAGGGACCCCGCAGCGCCTGCCGCTGTGCGGCCCATCCCCGTTCATCACTGCTTAGTTCAGAGAAGTCACGAGACCGAAGCTGATCGCGCCGGACCAGATGACAGACGGCACGCGGACCTCCCAGGGGACCGACGGGCAGGACTTGCGGGCGGTGCTGGGGACCGCCCGCGTCTCGATCGTCACCCAGCGCCGCGCGCCGCACCCCGGGGGCCGCAGGCGCGGGAGGAGTCCGGGTCCGGTCAGCGCTGCGGGCGCTGCCACGGCAGCCGACGCTGTCGGGTACGCGCTAACGCGGCTTGCGCTTCGGCGAGATTGTTGCGGCTGGCGTGGGTGCGAGGGTGGTCGGGGCCCAGGACGCGTTCGCGGTCGGTGAGGGTGCGCTGGTGGAGATCGACGGCTTCCTGATACCGCCCGAGCGCGAAGAGGGCGTTGGCGAGGTTGTTGCGGCTGGCGAAGGTGTCGGGGTGGTCGGGGCCCAGGATCCGTTCGCGGTTGGTGAGGTTCTGCTGGTGGAGGTCCACAGCCTCCTGACCTTGCCCGAGAGCGTTGAGGGCGCGGGCGAGGTTGTTGCGGCTGCCGAGGGTGTCGGGGTGGTCGGGGCCCAGGACGCGTTCGCGGTTGGTGAGGTTCTGCTGGTGGAGGTCGGCGGCTTCCTGATGACGCCCAAGACCGTCGAGGGCGGTGCCGAGGTTGTTGCGGCTGGCGAAGGTGTCGGGGTGGTCGGGGCCCAGGACGCCGTCGCGGCCGCTGAGGTTCTGCTGGTGGAGGTCGGCGGCTTCCTGATGACGCCCGAGCTCATCGAGGGCATTGGCGAGGTTGTTGCGGCTGGCGAAGGTGTCGGCGTGATCGGGTCCCAGCACGCGTCCGCAATCGGTGAGGTTCCGCTGGTGAAGGTCGACGGCCTCCTGGTAACGCCCCAGCGCGTGGAGAGCGCCGGCGAGGTTGTCGCGGCTGCCGAGGATGTCGGGGTGGTCCGGGCCCAAGACCCGTATTTCGGTGTCGAGGATGCTCTGGCGCAGGAGGTGTTCCTCGGCGGCGGCGCCCGCTTCGTGAAGGGTGTGGCCGAGGTCGTCGAGGAGGTCGCGGATGGTGGTGAAGTCGGCGTTGGGTGTGCGGTGGAGGAGGGGTGGGAGGTGGGGGGTGAGGAGGCGTGCGGTGAGCCAGCCGGCGCGGCCCGCGCTGGTGGTTTCCTGGACGGTCTGGGTGAGGTGGGTGTCGAGGGCGGTGTGGCAGGTGGTGCGGGTGGTGCCGGGTGGTGGGGTGAGGGCTATGACGTCGTGGACCAGGGGGTGCAGCGAGATCTGCCCGACGGTCGGCGCTTGCCCGCCACTGTCGGTCGCCGTTGTGGCTGGGGTGTTGATGAGGCCGGACTGGTGGAGGGCGGCGAGAGCGGCGTCGAGTTCGGCCGCTGTGGCTCTCTGTCCGGTGGAGTGGGTGAGGAGGGCGGGGGTGAGGAGGAGGCGGGGGACGGGTGCGGGTTCGAGGAGTGCAAGGAGGTAGAGGGCGGGGCGGGCGAGGGTGTAGCCGTCGTTGTGGATCTGGGTCAGGGAGAGGTCGAAGGTGTGCCGTACCACTGTGCGGGCGACCTCCGGGTCGGAGCCTTGCGGGTGTGCGGCGCCGAGGAGGTCGCCGAACTCGGTGTCGAGGGCGTGCTGGTAGGCGGTGAAGGTGCGGTAGCGGCTGGTGGGGTTCGCGAGGTAGCGGCCCGCTGTGTCCAGGGCGAGTGCGTGTCCGCCGAGCCGCTCCCCGAGCGCGGCTGCCTCCTCGGCTGTGCCTGCGGAGGGCGCGGCATCACGCAGGACCGCGCCCGAGGCACCGGCGTCCAGGGGTTCGAGCGCGACCAGGCTGGCTTGTGGTCCCCAGGTGGCGGGGGCGGTGTCGCGGGTGGTGACCAGGAGAAGCCCGCCCCCGTCGGGGCGCACCCACCCGCGGTAGGAGCCCGGGGGCTCGCTGCCGGGGCCGAGGGTGCGGGGGGTGTCGGCGTTGTCGATCACGATCACCCACCCCCGCACAGTGGTCAGGTGTTCCCAGATCACGTCGACGAGCGCGGCCCGGCCGCTCTGGGCGTCCTGGAGCCGGGGTTCGGGGAGCCCGAGTGCGGTGGTGATGCGGGTGAGGTCGTGGGCCAGGCGGGTCGCGTCGTCCTGCCACCGCACCCAGAACACCGCCCGCCCCTGTGCCTGGGCCTGCCGGGCGGCCTGGGCGGCGAGGGTGGTCTTGCCCAGCCCCCCAGTTCCGCAGACCACGACGAGCCCACCACCCCGCCCGGCCGCCAGACCCTGGATATCGGCGAGTTCACGCTCACGGCCGCGAACAGTGGCCTGGACGGCGGGGACACGGTAGGAAGCATGAGCGGCAGCCGCCCCCACCCAACCCCCGTCCGCTCCGCCACCCGCAACCGGGGCCGTCACGGCAGCGGGGGAGCGCAGGGCGATCAGCGAGACGGCGAGACTGAGCAGGCCGGCGGTTCCGCCGATCACACTGGCCAGCTGATCCGCCACCTCCAGCCCCACCCGCGCGACCGCCCATACGATCCCACCCGCAACCGCAGCCCCCGCCGGCGCCCACAACAGCCGCCCAACCGCCCACCGCCACCGGCCACGCCCCACCTGCCCGTCCACCACGCCAGCACCCCCGCGTCCGTCCCGGAACACCGAGAATGCCCACCGGTACCAATTCACGGGCAGAGCTGGGCGTTTCGGTACCCAGCCGTGACATCACCACCAGCCGACTGCTCACAGTGCCGCTTCCTGCTGCCGGCTCACCCAAGCCGGCGGCCAGAGCAGCTCGCCCATGGGCCTGTCGTACGCGGTCACGAGCCCGCCAGCGTTAGGTCAAGGAAGTCCCGTTGACTGAACTACGAGGAGAATATTCGCAGGTCAGAGCAATGGTCTGCTAGCTTCCGGGCCGTGCTTGAGACAGGTGATTCTGCCCGGGACTTGATGGCTTCGTGCTGCCGCAGATCGGTGCGCTGGTGACGACCACGGACACCATGTGGCCGTATGTGTTGGTCGATGGGGAGGGTGTGGTTGTCGTCCCGGTGTCGGAGTTCTTCGCGGAGCTCCAGGCGTGCGCGCGGCCGTTGACGACGATCTGTTCGTACGGGATGGATCTGCTGCGGTGGTGGCGGTTCCTTCTCTGCACCAAGCAAGTGGACACGCCGGGGTGATCGGTTCGGGTATTCACGGACCCGTCCGTCGCGCCTTCACACTTCGTGGGACAGAGCTGCGGGACTCATCCAGCCCGCCACTGCGTTAGTTCCGGGCTCCGGTGATCACTGGGCCGCGTGCCGCGCAGCCGCTTGAACGCCACGCTCAGCGCGAAGGCGTTGGCGTAGCCCACCTTCCTTGCGATCGCGCCCACCGTGTCTTCGGTCTCCCTCAGCAGGTCCGCGGCCAAGGTGATCCGCCAGCCCGCAAGGTAGGTCATCGGTGGTTCGCCGACCAGCGCCTTGAACCGCCGGGCGAGCGCTGCCCGCGATACCCCCACCTTGGCCGCCAGGTCCGCCACCGTCCAAGGGCGGGCGGGTGTGTCGTGCAGCAGCCGCAGCGCGATACCCACGACCGGGTCGTCCAGTGCGCGGCACCAGGCCGGGGCATCGGCGTCTGGGTTGTCGAACCAGCTGCGCAGCGCGGAGACCAGCATCAGGTCCAACAGCCGGTCCAGCACTAGCTGCTGTCCCGGTCGCTCTCTGGCGACCTCCTCGGCCACCATCTCCACCGACGGGTAGGGGCTGCCCTCAGCCGACACCACGAGCATGGCGGGCAGGGCCTGCAGCAGTCGCTCGCTGAGCTCTCCCCGGCGCTCGAAAGCCCCGCTGACCAGCACAGGAGCCCCCTCGGCTGGCGTTCCGCAGGTGCGGGCGGGCCCGGAGGCGTGCTCGACGCCCTCGGCTCCCGCGCAGTAGTCGGCGCTGGTCACCATCAGCGAGGGTGTGGTCGTGGGGTCGTCGGCCACTGTGTAGGGCGCGTCGCCGCGGATGACGGCGATGTCGCCGACGCCGATGGGCATCGGTTCGTGCTGATCGGGAACGATCCAGGCCCGGCCGCGCAGCATCGTGGCCAGCGTCAGCGGGGCGCCACTGGCCATCCGCAGGGCCCAGGGCGGTCGCATGATTGTCTGCCGGAAGACGGCGCCGCGCGCCCGTACCTCTGCCAACAGCTCCGACACGGCGTCCATGCCCTCAGCGTAGACGCCTAGACATCATGCGGAGCTTGTTAGCCATGGATCGTCTCGGCGCCCGCCGGTTGACTGGGGCCATGTCTGAACATCCAATTCTTGTCACCGGGGCAACGGGTAAGTCTGGCCGCCGCGTTGTCAGCCAACTAAGGGCCAAGGGGCTGCCAGTTCGCGCGGCGGCCCGGAACGGCGAGCACATCTTCGACTGGACCGACAGCGGCACCTGGGATGCCGCTCTGGCGGGCGTGCGGTCCATGTACATCGTGCAGTTGGACGGCACGAAGCTCGTTCGCCCGTTCATCGAGCGGGCGGTGCAGCATGGGGTGCAGCGAATCGTGCTGGCCTCGGGGCGTGGGATCGACAATCCGGATTACGCAAAGGACAGCAGCGGTATCTTTGAGGGCATCGTCGACAGCGAGGCCGCCGTGCGGGAGAGTGGTCTGGAGTGGACGATCAGCAGGCCGGGCTGGTTCGCGCAGAACTTCAGTGAGGGCTTCTTCGCCGATGCCGTCCTCGCCGGTGAGCTCCGGTTGCCCGCCGGCGATGGGGCTGCCAGCTTCGTCGATGCCGAGGACATTGCGGCGGTGGTGGTCGCCGCGCTGACCGAGGACCGGCACGGGGGCCAGATCTATGAGTTGTCCGGACCCCGGGCGGTGACGCTGACCGAGGCGGTCGCCACGATCTCCGAGGCCACCGGCCGCGAAATCCGCTACGTGCCGCTCTCCGTCGAGGGCTACGTCGCGGAACTCGTTCAGCAAGGGTTGCCGCCCTCGGACGCCGAAGCCTTCGCGGACGCCATTGAGCCACTCAGGGAAGGTACGGACGAGTACGTCTCCGACGGCGTGCAGCGTGCTCTTGGTCGCCCGCCGCGGACCTTCGCCGAATTCGCCAAGTCCACTGCTGACGACGACGGTTGGCCAGGCTGACCGTCTTACCGAATCCGGCGCGACCGAGCTAGAATCTGCAGTCGCCCAAGGGCTTCACTTCCCTGGGCGGCTGCGGCCGTCGCCGCCAGGGCATCTCACGCTGGGGCTTTGCGCTGAACATGAATCGCCGCTCGCGGAGCGGCGGCCGTCGAACCAGTCGGTCATCCCCCACGTCAACCACGAGAAGCGGCTGTGGCGCCGGGTCTACCCGCGACCGGCCGGGAGGGCCTGGCCCCGGTGGCGTTCGTGTTCGCGGACACCACCGAGGCGAAGGTCGCCAACACGGTCGCCGTCCTGGAGGAGGCCGGCCGCGACTACTGGGCGCCGCGCCGGTACGACACCTACCACCGGGGGATCACCGCGCGGGACTACGGCCAGGCGGTGCCCGTCGTCGTCACCACCCTGGAGCAGCTGACGGAGCACGGCGCCGGCGCGGCGGTGTGGCAGCGGCTGGGACGCACCGGCGAGCAGACGCTGACGGACGCGCTCGACAACCCCGACGGCGACGCCCTCTACCGCGACCAGGCCGCCCGCGCCGACGCGGCGGAGGAGCAACACCGCGCCGCCGCGCGGGAGGCGCAGCGCCCGGTGTGCAAGCGGTGCGGGCAGAAGTTCACCGACCAGCGCTGGGAGGAGACCACCGCGCGCGGCCGTGCCTGGACGGCCGGGGGCGCGTCCGTGTGCGGCACCTGCCGTGCGGACGATGTTGCCCGGGAGGAGGCCGCCTCCCTCCCGGCCGCCGCGCCGCCGGAGATGGAGGACGACCAGGAACCGGGCAGGGGCCGCGGCTGGTTCCGCCGGCGGCCCTGACCCGCCCGATACACCACGGGCCCCGGGACCAGCATTCTCCGGGGCCCGGGGCGGCTTTGGCGTCACACGCTCCGCGACGGCCGGCAACGCCCCCGGAGCGGAGCGGGAGGAACGATTCCGTGAACCTGATGTACACCAGAACCACGAAGACCCAAGAAGCGTTCTGCGTACGATGCGGCAGCGCAGACACCCGAGTCACCCGCCTTGACCAGACCAGCGCGGAAGGCACCTGCCTCCGCTGCGACAAGCCTTTCCACGCCACACCGTGCCAGGGCTGCGGAGGCTTCCGCATCGACGGCTCCTTCGGTGTCTCCGGCACGCGATTCGAGAACCTGCCCGAGAGCGTGAGGTGCTCGGACTGCGGTCACCGCAACCCGCTGCGCGACCCCGGCCCGGAGTAGGCAGCCACCGGCGCGCTCATTGCCGTCGTCGGCTGTAGGTGTCGTCATCGGGGCGCTCACCGCGGCGGTTCAGCCCTGCGTCGCTCACCAGCCCGATGCCCTGCCCCAGGTGCATCCCCGGATGGCGGTCGAAGAGGAGACACGGGTTGACTCCCATCTCTCCGACAGCCCAGTTGCAGGCGCCCGGTTGATGGATCCGCCGGGCACCTGGGACTCCAGCCCGCCAGGACAGCCACATGTCCTGATCACACATGCCCTCGTCGCTGATCCCGATCTCCACCGCGTGATCATCCTCAACGCCTGGTTCCAGCGTGCACACCAGGGTAGAGCGCACCTCCGGGGTGAGCATCTCGTCGTAACAGACCCCGTAGTGGGCCTCACGGCCTCGAGGACATCGCTCTGGGGAGTGGCCCGGGTTGATGACCATCTCTTCCCAGAACAGTGAGATCCCCGGCGTCTCCTGCACATACGCAGTCTCACGGGGCAGGATCCTCAACCGTGCTGAACAGGAGGTGCGTTCCGGGGCCACCTTGGAACCAGCGGCAGTATGAATCGTCATACCGAGGTCAACGACACTGCCTTGCGCCCCGTACTCACCCATCGGGTGATGCTGGGCCCGCTTCTTGCAGCGTCAAGCTGTTTCGCTGCGACTGTCAACCTGCTGCCTGAGGAGCAGAATCTCTCCGCACAGCACGTAGGTGTTCAAGGCGCAGAGGTTTGCCGCTTGGAGGGCAATGGAGGCGTGAACTCCCTTGTTCGTCAGCTCATCGATAGCTACGAACCGTTCATGTAGCCCCTTCCCCAGGGCAACGGTCACCTTCGCTGCGGACCCGCTATTGCTCGCCCGCTTGATGAACTCGAAGAGACGGTTGCGGTAAGAGGGCTGGTCGAGTTTGTGCCCCGACTCGCTGGGCTTAGCCTGAGCAGGCAGCACGTGGTCAACGACCGCCTCCAAGATGCGACGGCAGGTCGTGAGGGCCTGTGAGAGCTCTTCCGCGCCAGGCCCGTCCGGTGTGCTGGCGGCTGCTTCGTTCATGCGCCGGTAGACCGAGGTGAACTTCTCCACGAGGTCAGGGACGCCCTCGGCCACCATCTTGTCGACCTGAACCTTGTAGCTTCCGAAGATCGACTCATTCACTGACGCGTAGCCGAAGCGTCGCTCCCAAGCCACCAGATACGAGAACGTTCGCAGGCGTGCCCTGTCCTCGATCTGACGAAGGGCCATGTCGGCTTCAAGTCCCGCAGAGCTATTCGTGCTCGGAAACTGCCTGGTCAAGTACTCAATGTCTGCCAACGAGTGGGCTAGCACTGTGTTCGAGTCATCACGCTTCGAACGGTCCTTGATGTACTCGCGCATCGCTTCCACGTCAGGACTTGGCTCCTCACGTTCTCCCCAGCGTGAGGGGTCAGCTATAAGGCGTTGAATGTCACCACGATGCTGCGCCGGATCGCCGCCGATCGACTGCAGGTCGAGTCCAAGGCGTGCTGCTACGCGCGAGTCACCGATGAGGCTGGCAATCCGTACGGAACGTCGGACCGACACTTGCACCGGATGATCGTCAAATTCGTCCAATGCCCTACGAATCAGGGCCAGGATGTGCTCAGTGGAATCCATCGGCTGAATCTACCGGCAGATGCAGGGCAGCCGAGAAGCAGCTGCCGAAGAGCAGCGGGCCCTGGGCGCTCGCCGACGTCGTCCTCCGCGAGGCGGAAGGCTGGCTGTCCACAACGCTGGAGGGCACCGTGCGCTGCGTCCAGAACCGCGCTCGCCTGGTCCGCGCCCTCTACGACCGCCTGGACCGCCTGAAGGCCGCGCCTGCCCAGGAGAGGGTCACACCGACCATCGGCTGACTCGTACTCCGGGGCCTACTGTCGCGCGGACGGGGTGGCGCGCGACGGGTCAACGGCGGCGCCCGACCGTGCTGCGGACGAGGACGTAGGGAGTCACGCAGAAGGCGGCGAGGTTGCAGGCGACGAGCATGGTGAGGAACAGCCAGTAGGTGAAGCCGTGGCCGTCGGAAGCGGCGACGAGGGACCCGTAGGTGAGGCTGACGAGGATGCCGGTGCTGGCGAGCCCGGCAGCCCAGCCCAGCGCGCTCATGCCGATGCCGAGACCGATGAAGGACCAGAACAGGGCGGGACCGGCAAGAACCGCGATGGCCAGGAACAGCGGGGCGGTGATGTCCCGGTCACTGATGAAGTCCATGAGCTGGGGGATGGAGATGAAGGTCCATAAGCCGGTGAAGGCGACGCCGATGACGATGGCGACGATCGTGGTCACACGGGCAGCACGGGTGGCGGAAGGGGCGTTCGCGGCGTCGGCCATGAGGCAGTGGACTCCTTCTACGACAGCGGGCAGGAGATCGGCTCCGCTCCGGTATAGCCGACGCGGGCCACAGGGAAGCGCGCTTCCGAACAAGGCGTCCAGGACTGGCGAAGAACACGCCACTCGAAGTGGTGACGCGGCTGAACCTCCGCTGGTCCCCGAATCACGACGGCACGGCCCGATCACTGAAACACCTCGCGGAACACCGCCGTACGGCTCCTGTACTGGGTCACCGCGCTGCGCACCGTCGTGGTCGTCGCGTACTTCGAGGTGTAGCCGCCCGGCCTCGCGTTCCCAACTCACAACGGGAAGTCAGACCGGCGTAGCCTGCTCGCGAGCACGGGCGGTGACGATGCGGCTGGTCGGCTCCAGACACCAGTGGGAGAGGGGAGCCGGCACGATGACCAGCGGGCAGACGGAGACATACGTACTGATGGAGATGCTCACCAAGCGCGCCGTTGTGAACGTCCGGCTGGCACTGGTCGCGCACGCACAACGGTGGCGACTGCACCACGCGCACGTCATCTTGGACGAAGACGCCCCACTGACAGAACGAGCCTGGCGCTACAGCACGGCGGCCTTCCTGGAACGGCGTCTGCCCGGCCCGACGGTCGCCGCGCTGCTGCGGGGCGACGAGCAGGACATCCATGACCTCCACGTCGTGTCTCCCGGCCCGCCGTCCTCCGCCTTCAGCTATCGGCTGCACGGCCACGAAGAGTGGGGCCAGGTGATCACGCCGTGGCCGCGCACCGAGTGGACCGTCAGCCGGGACACCGATACTCCCCAGCCCGGTAACAGCTTGCTGGTCGGGGACGGGCCCTCTTTCCTGAACTTCGACCAAGCTCTCAGCGCCTTCCTCTATCGGCTCCCGCACGACGGCAGGGCAAGCCGTTCTGACCTGTGGCGTTTCGTCCTGTCGCAGCGTGCGGGCTGGTTCAAGCAGATCACCATCAGGCATGACCTTTTGACGGCCGTCGTCGACGGCGAGGCACTGGACGGCGCGGTACTGGAGCTGAGCTGGGCGGCGGGCAACAGGACCCACTCCGTCGTCGGTACCGGCCCCTACACCTTCGAGCTGCCGCTTGGCCTCCCGCCCGACAGCCTGTTGATGCTCCGCCGCAATGACCAGTGGCTGGACTGGCGCAACTTCCCGACTCCCACGTACGGGCGCGCCCGCGATGCCTCAGTCGTCTGGGAGCAGCCCGGCCCTGAGCTGGAGCTCCTCCTGGCGAACGGGGAGGGCCAGCATCTGGAGTGCAAACAGCAGGTCCCGGAAGGCGAATCGCGGAAGAAAATGCTCAAGACCATCGCCGCTTTCGCATCGCAAGACGGCGGCACCATCCTGATCGGCATCAGGGACGACTTGCAGGTTGTGGGCCTGCCCGAAGGGGAGAACGTCGATACGCAGGTGATGAAGGTCGTGAACATGATCCGGGACAACGTGGAGCCGGCGCCGCCCTACGAGCCACGGGTGATCGACCACGACGGCAAGAAGGTTCTGGTGGTCGAAGTCGCCGGCGGGGGCCAGATGTACGCCTACCGCAACGGACAGCGCTCAGATTTCTACGTCCGCGTCGGTCCCAACACGGTGCCGGCACGACACCATGAGATCACTGCCGGATTCCGACAGTCTCCGACCGCCCCAATGCTCTGACTGAAATACAAGATCGAATATGACCACGTGCGGTTCATGCGGAACTTGAAGGCGCTGGGACAGGATCGGTTGCGCGCTGACCTGCTGGAACCGCCTGCAAAAGGCGCAGGGCGGGTGCGTGTTGCGCTCCGTGTTGCAGGGTCGTGTCGATGCCCGGCTGGTGACGTGCGAGGCCCCGGGCCCTGATATCGGGCCGGGGGCCTGGTCGGAGTCGGGGGCGGTCAGTAGTCGTCGCGTTCGGAGGGTGGCCCGTACTGCTCGATGAGGTCGCAGGTGCAGGTCCCGCCTACGTAGTGCATCTTGTCGCACTCCTCGTGGTGCTCCCGCACCGGCCGCTTTGTCGGGGCCGCCAGCGGCGTGGGCTGCGGGGCGGGCGGCTCCGGGGCGGCCTCAATGGCCGGCGCCGGTCCCGCCCATTTCATGCCGAGCTTCGCGAGCGCGGCGAGCTGCTCGGGGGTGAGTTTGTCGCACCTCGATTTGGTGTTCGAGTTCCATACGCCTAGCTTCACGGTCACCGGGTCTGCTTCGCCGTCGATCGTGATCGTCTCGCTGTGTCCGCGTGGTACCGGCCGGTGGGCGCCTTCTCGTTCGACCCACTGGGTGAGGGCCGCGAGGCCGCGCTGGAACGCCTGCTGCGCCTTGCTTGGCCCCTTTGTCCCGGACGCGGGCGCCGGGGCGGGAGATGGGGCCTCAGCGCCCTTGATGCCCAGTACGGACAGCCGCTCGTGCTGTTCGGTCGATAGCTGGGTCCAGGTGCCCGGCTGTGTCTGCTGCTGGAGCCATCGTCCGATGTCGTCGCCGTCGAAGAGTACGCCGGGTGCGATGTGGGGCAGGCGGCCGTCTGGTTCGTCGGCGGCGAGGTGGGCGAGGACGCGGTGGTGGCGCTGCCAGTTCAGCGGCCAGGGGCAGTTCCAGTCCGGGTCGATCTCCGTCAGCTGCTGCGCGCGGGCGGCGGCCCGCTGCGGGTCCTTCCCGAGGCCGCCTTTGCGGCGGAGGTTGGCCATGTGCTGTCCGATGGGCACCATCGCCTCGCCCTCACCCCACACCGCGTCCTGCCGCGGCGCGAGGTGCCCGGTCGCCCGCCGGTAGGAGCGGAGCGCGGCGAGCTTGGTCTCCCACGCTTCTTGGCCCGGTTCCCAGAGCATCCCGGCCTCCGGGGCGTCCAGCAGCGTCTTGCGCCGCTCTTCCAGCTCACCGGCCCGCAGCGCCTTGCGCTGCTGGTGGACCCAGCGGCCAAGCGGAAACGTCTTCGTCGCCCCGACCTCGACCTCGACGTCGTAGGGCACGGCGTGGAGGTCGGTGATCTCGGTCTCTGCCCGCCAGCGGATGAGGGCTTGGTAGCCCTCGAGCCACACCAGGGACTCCGGCCGGTACACCCTCGTTCGCAGGAACGCCGCGATGGTCGCGGCGTCGCGCGGGGTGGAGAAGTGGAGCAGGGCTGACTCGGCGGCGGTGTCGGTGTCGTGCTCTTGGTTGTTGCCGTCGCTCTCGCCGCCGGCTCCGACGATCTGCCCGTCTTCGTCGCGCTGGATGTGGACGGTGCGCTTTCCGCTGGTGAGTGCGCGGGAGGCAAGCTGTTCAACAAGACGCTCATCATGACTGCGGAGCCCCTGGAGGACCGCTACGAGGGGGCGGAACGAGGCGCTGGCGATCATGTCGGTCGGGTCCTCGTTCGGCTCCAGGAACACTGGCACGATGATCCGCGCGATCTTCGTGCTGCCGTCCTTGTTGAGGCGGAGCGCGCGGCCGATGTTCTGGACGATCTCGACCTGGGAGCTGCGGGTGTCGGCGAAGCAGATGGAGTCGACTCCGCGTTCGCCGGTGATGTCGACGCCTTCTCCGAGGACGCGGCAGCTGGCGAGGAAGGCGCGGTGGACCCGGCGGCCGGTCGCGTTGATGCCGTTGGCGAACTGGCGCAGGGCTTCGCGGCGTTCGGCGACGGTGTGGTCGCCGCACAGCCAGGCCGACCACACTCGGTCCGGGGGTACGTGGCGGCCCGCCTCCAGCTCGTAGAACTCCGCGTCGATTGAAGACCTCGGCAGCTTGTCGGCGGCAGCTAGGCCGTCGTCAGAGGCGTCGTTGAGGTACAGCTCGGCGGCGGTCTCCGGCAGCTTTTCCGCGAACGCGGCGGCTTCCTCAACCTTCTGGTGGAACGTCATGACCGTACGCAGGTTGTACGCGGCGGCGTGCTCCAGCAGGGCGGTCTGCAGCAGGGCCAGGCGCTGGCCGCGCCGGGCTTCCTCCGATTCCCCGATCGCGGGGGAGGGGTCGCGGATCTCGAGGACGTCGATCTCGAATCCGGCGAGGATCTCCCGCTCGATCGCTTCGCTCAGCCCGAGTTCGGCGAGCCACGCGCCGTACGTGCCGTCGGGGTCGTCGGCCATGGTCGCGATCTCCGCTTCCTGGCCGTCCGCGCCCTTCTGCGGGCGGGGAGCGGCGAGGATGCGCGGGGTCGCGGTGAGGTAGAGCCGGAAGTCCGCGGGGATACGGGCGTTGTCGTGGATCGCCGCCCACGGACGACCAAGATCACCAGCGGTGCCGTGGGCCTCATCCACGATCGCGAGGTCGAACGGGCTCATCTGCTGCCCATACAGCCGCTCCCCGCCCGCCAGAGCGGCCTCCAACGGCCCGCGAACCTTCCGCTGGCCAAAGGGTGCATCGATGTCCTCACGGTCTACCAGCGAGGCGTAAGTGGCGAACACAACCACGGGCCCGGAGCCGGCCCACAGCGCCAACTGGATCGGGTTGGTGGTGGTGCGCACCCTGAGCGAGTTGAGGACCGGGTCGTTCTCCAGCGAGCACACCGCGACCATCGGGGCCCGGTGGCCCACCGTCCGCCAAGCCTGCGCGGTCTGGGCGAGCAGGTCCAGGGTCGGGACGGTGACGAGGATCCGGCCGTCCGCGAAGGACTCCAGCGCGCACGCGGCGGCCGTGATGGTTTTGCCCGAGCCGGTCGCTGACACGATCGTTCCACGGGCACCCTGCAGGGGCACAGATGATCTTGCAGGGAATCCCACCCACTTACGGAAAGCTGACTTCTGGTCTACCTGGTGTTCCCGGAGTGAGATTCCCCGCATATCGGTTTCCTTTTGTGTTGGCGTGGATTCAGGTGACGAGGCCGTTGGAGGGTCTATGTGCCGAGTCCTCTGAGTCCCCATTCATTAAGTCCGGAGTAGATCGTGGCGGTCCGGCATTGAGGTGCGTTCATGACTTCGGCTTCGCCGCGGTAGATGGCGATGAGCGAGTCGGCGCCGCGCCACCAGGTGTCTGCGATGCCGGCGACCTCCGGAACTGCTTCGAATCGGTCGAGCTCAAGATCCTCTACGGCGTCGCCCGTCAATGTCATGGTGCTGCGCGCACAGCTGCGGGCATGGGTGGTCAGTGCCAGCGCTTCCACCCATCCCTCGACAGTGGCGTGCAGTGGCACCCAGTCCCCGGCGTGGAGACCGAACTCCCCGCCGGGGCCGATCACGAACGAGTAGGGGAGAGCCGTGCGCTGCAACCCGGCTTCGAAGTGCCAGTCAGGATCTGGGCCCTCGGGTACATCTCCGCTGAGTGTCCGCGGTCCGCCGTCGTAGTGGGGAGAAGGAGGAAGAGCGAGACCGCCCCAGACGGCTTCGTAGGCGGACACCCGGTCGATCTGAGCCTCGGGGACCCCATGCTCCGTCCATCGAGCTCTGTGCTGTTCTATATCGGCACGACCAGTCCAGTAACCATGGGAACCGATGAAGTATTTTGCCCTGCGAGTGATGCCCTCAGGAATGTCTCTGGCGATCGACATTTCTCCGCCCCCATCCTCTGCCATATTTCTGCCAACAGTACATGGTGCATCAATCTGATGCACCCACTACACTAGAACCCACACGAACGAGCGACCCCCCCTCGCTACAGCCAGCCCGGCCCGCGCCAGCGGGCCCCAAGGGACTGGAGGCGCAGCCGGAAGGACCGTCAGGCGGGGGAGCGCAGCGGACCCGCCCAAGTCTGAAGCGAAGCGGAAGACCCCTTGCCAGGGTCATAGCGCCCGACAACTCCGGGAGCGCAGCGGACGGAGTGTCAACCCGGTGGCGCAGCCACCGGGTTGGGGTGGCCCGCGGAGCGGGCC